>WFNQ01000128.1 GCA_015488565.1 Thiomicrorhabdus sp. | reverse complement strand
GCGCGTTATCAATCGATGCAAAATCTTTGATATCTCCACCGAACTTTTTACCTTGTACAATCGTTAACGCTGCTGTAAGAGTTGTCTTACCGTGATCAACGTGACCAATTGTTCCAACATTCACGTGCAATTTGCCGCGTTCAAACTTTTCTTTTGCCATTTTAAATACCTACTAAAAATTAAACTAAATCTCCTCAAAACTAGAGAAAACTTATTAAATAAAGAGTTAAGAGCCTTTCTTAGCACTCGCAATGATTTCATCCTGAACATTTTTAGGTGCATGGTTATATCGACCAAACACCATACTATAGTTCGCTCTACCTTGCGTTAAAGAACGCATCGAATTTGAGTAACCAAACATCTCAGATAAAGGAACCTCTGCCTTTATTGACTTACCTGTTGGAATGTCATCCATGCTTGAAACAATGCCACGTCGACGATTAAGATCTCCGATAATGTCACCCATATACTCCTCTGGAGTCGTTACTTCTACATCCATAATAGGCTCAAGAATAACGGCATTTGCTTCTGCAACACCGTTCTTAATGCCCATTCCGGCAGCAACCGAGAAAGCCATCTCGTTGGAGTCAACATCGTGATAAGAACCATCAATTAGTTCAACACTTACATCAACCATGGGAAAGCCTGCTAAAACACCATTTTCAAGCTGAGCCTTAGCACCTTTTTCAACGGCACCAATATACTCTCTTGGAACTGAACCACCAACGACACTGTTGATAAACTCAAAACCTTCTCCTGCTTCACGAGGCTTCATTTTGAAGACGACATGACCATATTGCCCACGACCACCTGATTGACGAACAAATTTACCATCAACCTCTACAGCGGTTGTAATCGTTTCACGATAAGAGACCTGAGGCGCACCAACATTTGCTTCGACACCAAACTCTCTTCTCATACGATCAACAATAATATCCAAATGAAGCTCACCCATACCAGAAATAATGGTTTGCCCAGTCTCTTCATCCGAATGAACCCGGAAAGAAGGATCTTCTGCTGCTAACTTTTGAAGTGCAATCCCCATCTTCTCTTGATCAGGCTTTGTTTTAGGCTCAATCGCAATCGAAATAACAGGATCAGGGAACTCCATTCGCTCTAAAACAATTTTATTATCAGGATCACACAAGGTATCACCAGTCGTTGTATCCTTAAGACCTACGGCACAAGCAATATCCCCAGCTCTAACTTCCTTAATCTCTTCTCGAGAATTCGAGTGCATCTGCAATAAACGACCAATACGCTCACGCTTCATTTTAACTGAGTTATAGACCGGACTACCTGAAGTTAAAACACCGGAATAAACTCGGAAAAAGGTTAACGTTCCTACATAAGGATCCGTCATGATTTTAAATGCCAACGAAGCAAACGGAGCATCATCCGTAGATTCTCTTACACCAGGAGAGCCATCTTCAAGCTCTCCCGTAATTGCTGGAACCTCAACAGGTGCAGGCATATAATCAATTACCGCATCAAGAAGCGTTTGAACCCCTTTATTTTTAAAGGCTGAACCACAAAACATAGGTACAATTTCAACAGCAATACAACGAAGACGAATACCGTGCTTAATCTCGTCTTCCGTTAACTCGCCTCCTTCAAGATACTTATCCATCAATTCATCTGTTGCTTCCGCTGCAGACTCCACCATCTTCTCACGCCATTCATTCGCAAGATCAACCATGTCTTCTGGAATATCTTCATAGCGATATTCCATGCCCATATTCTCTTCTTCCCAGTAAATCGCTTTCATCTTTACCAAGTCGACAACACCACAAAAGGTTTCTTCTGCACCAATCGGAAGCTGCATTGGAATAGGCAAAGCTCCCAAACGGTCAATAACCATCTGGTTAACATTTAAAAAATCAGCTCCAGCACGGTCCATCTTGTTCACAAACCCCATACGTGGCACGCCATACTTATCTGCTTGACGCCAGACTGTCTCAGACTGAGGTTCAACACCACTTACAGAACAAAAGCAGGTTACTGCACCATCCAATACACGCAACGAGCGCTCAACTTCAATCGTAAAATCAACGTGACCTGGAGTATCAATAATATTAATACGATGCTCAGGATACTGTTTCGCCATCCCACTCCAATGACAAGTCGTCGCAGCAGAAGTGATTGTAATACCTCGCTCTTGCTCCTGTTCCATCCAATCCATCGTTGCACCACCATCATGAACCTCACCAATCTTATGAGATACACCCGTATAATACAAAATACGCTCTGTCGTTGTTGTTTTACCCGCATCAATGTGCGCCATAATACCGATATTACGGTATCTATCCAAAGGAGTTGTACGTGCCACTTTAATAACCTTTTATTAAATACAAAAAATAAAGGCCCTAAACAGGGCCCTAATCAGATTACCAACGGAAATGTGAGAAGGCTTTATTCGCCTCCGCCATTCGATGGGTATCTTCTTTTTTCTTAACTGCGGAGCCTCGACCCTCGAGCGCATCTCCTAACTCACCAGCTAAACGTAGCATCATACCTTTTTCACTACGCTTACGGGATGCTTCAACCATCCAGCGCATCGCTAAAGCAGTCTTACGCTCAGGTCTAACTTCAACAGGAACCTGATAAGTTGCACCACCAACACGTCGAGATTTAACCTCAACCATTGGCCCAACATTATCAAGCGCCTCCTTAAGTAAAGCGGCATGGTCACCACCATTTTTTCGTTCAACTACAACATCTAATGCGTCATAAACGATTTTTTCAGCAATGGCTTTCTTTCCACTTACCATAATCATGTTAACAAACTTTGTTAACGTTAAATCACCAAACTTTGGATCAGGTAACACCTGTCTTTTTGGTATTTCTCTTCTTCTTGCCATTCTCAACTCTTCCGGTATAAATTAAACACAAAACTGCAAAACGTATGTTAAGTTACTAGTAAACCTAGCCCTTAGGACGCTTTGCACCGTACTTAGAACGACCTTGCCTACGCTCAGAAACACCGGCACAATCAAGTGCCCCGCGAACTGTATGATAACGCACACCAGGTAAATCTTTAACACGACCACCACGGATTAATATCACCGAGTGCTCTTGAAGGTTATGACCTTCACCACCAATATATGAGGCTACTTCATAACCGTTCGTCAATCGTACACGCGCAACTTTACGCAGAGCAGAGTTAGGCTTCTTAGGGGTTGTTGTATAAACACGCGTACAAACACCTCGACGCTGAGGACAAGCCTCTAGCGCAGCAACATTTGAAATCTTACGTTTATCTTTACGCGGCTTACGCACCAACTGGTTAATAGTCGCCATTCTTTTTCTCCAAATATGAGATTAACTCTAAACTTAATACGAACTGTACACTCATTTTACAAATAAATAAGCGTACAAATAAGGATAGAGGATTTTAAAGACCTAAACACAATAAGTCAAGCATTAACTACTTGAATCTATTTAGTTTAGGCTTCCTGAATTTCTGTCACATCATCCTCAGAAACAACCTCTTCAACAGAATCAAGAGCTTCTTCGGTATTCATAAATACTTTTAATTCATCTGCAGCCTTATCCGCTGCTTCTTTGCGTGCTAGGTGATAAGCAAAGCCCGTTCCTGCCGGAATCAATCGACCGACAATTACATTTTCTTTTAGCCCAACCAGCGTATCACGTTTTCCACTTACCGCTGCCTCAGTCAAAACACGCGTTGTTTCTTGGAATGATGCGGCTGAAATAAAGGACTCTGTTGCAAGTGAAGCCTTAGTAATCCCAAGCAAGACGCGTTGATAACCAGCCTCAACCTTACCTTCTTCACGCATTTTTTCATTCAAGGAGACCACTTTTGAGTACTCTGTCTGCTCTCCCTTAATTAACCCCGTATCCCCTACTGACTTAATTTCAACCTTACGTAACATCTGACGAACAATTGTCTCAATATGTTTATCATTAATTTTTACACCCTGTAAGCGATAAACATCCTGAACTTCATCAACGATATACTCTGCCAGCTTTTCAATACCTAATAAACGTAAAATATCATGAGGGTTAGGATTTCCTTCAACAACGATATCTCCTTTTTCAACTCGTTCACCCTCAAAAACGCTGACAGTACGCCACTTAGGAATAAGTGCTTCATACTGCTCACCGCTATCTTGTGTAATCACCAATCTCTGCTTGCCCTTAGTCTCCTTACCAAAACCAACCACTCCCGAAACCTCAGCCATAATAGAAGGCTCCTTAGGCTGACGAGCTTCAAATAGATCCGCAACGCGTGGAAGCCCCCCTGTAATATCCTTATTCTTAGATGACGCTTGAGGAATTCTTGCCAGTACCTGACCTGCGCCAACATTACTGTCCTCTTGAACAACGACCACGCCATTTTCTGGCAAATAATAAATAGCTGGCGTTTGTGTACCAGGAAAGTTTATTGCATTACCTTTTGCGTCAACTAGCGCAATATAAGGCCGTGCTTCTTTTGCGGATGAGGCACGCTCTTTTGCATCTTTAACCACATGCGTAGTTAAACCAGTTAGTTCATCAATATGCTCTTCAACAGTCCCATCAAAGTTGCCAAACTGAACCTTACCTGCAGCTTCAGTGATAACTGGGTGCGTATGCGGGTCCCACTGGCAAAGTAGCTCACCAGAAGAAATTGCCCCCCCCTCTTTAACAGAGAGAACACTACCATATTGAATCTTATAACGCTCTTGCTCACGCCCAGTTTCATCAATAACGGAAACTACACCAGAGCGTGATGTAACAACAATCTGTCCATCTGGGTTTACAATCGTCTTAATACTATCCCATTTAACTGAACCAGAGTGTTTAACTTCAATTTGGCTTTGAGCGGCCGATCCTGAAGCGGTTCCACCAATATGGAAAGTACGCATCGTAAGCTGAGTTCCTGGCTCACCAATAGACTGAGCCGCCATTACACCAACAGCTTCACCCATATTAACGAGATGACCACGCGCTAAATCACGTCCATAACACTGTTTACAGATACCAAACTTAGTCTCACAGGTCATTGGCGAACGAACATTAACATGATCAACACCATTAACATCAATCAAGTCAGCAATCTTTTCATCAATCAACGTCGCTTTCGGAACCAAAAGCTTACCCTCATGCGTAATAACGTCATCATTTGTAAAACGCCCTAACACACGATCTCTCAATGTTTCAACAACATCTCCACCATCAACATGAGCCGTCATCTTAACACCAGACTCAGTCTCACAGTCCGCTTCTGTCACCACCACATCCTGAGCAACATCGACTAAGCGTCGCGTAAGGTACCCAGAGTTTGCTGTTTTAAGTGCCGTATCAGCCAATCCCTTACGCGCACCATGTGTTGAAATAAAATACTGAAGAACGTTCAAGCCCTCTCTAAAGTTTGCCGTAATAGGCGTTTCAATAATAGAGCCATCTGGTTTAGCCATCAGGCCACGCATACCACCTAACTGTCGCATCTGCGCAACCGAACCACGGGCACCAGAATCGGCCATCATATAAACAGAATTAAACGACGTTTGTTGCACCTCTTTTCCTTCCGCATCCACAACCGTTTCAAACTGCAGTGCATCCATCATCGCTTTAGTTACTAATTCATTCGTATGAGACCAAATATCAACGACTTTATTATAACGCTCACCCTCGGTTACAAGCCCCTGTGCAAACTGACTTTGAATCTCCTCAACCTGCAGCTCTGCACGCTTAATAATTCCTGACTTTTCATCAGGAATAAGCATGTCATCTGAACAGAAAGACAACCCACCTGTTGTAGACCATTTAAACCCAGCATACATTAACTGATCTGCAAAAATCACCGTCTCTTTTGGCCCTAAAATACGATAGCAAGTATTTAAAACAGTACTAATATTCTTTTTCGTCAAATTTCTATTAATCAAATCAAAACTCAAGCCTCTGGGTAGAATTTTGGAGATCAATGCTCTACCAGCTGTAGTATCAATAATCCGCGTTGCGACACTCTCAACACCAGATTCATCAATCAATACCTCAACATGCTTTAACTTAATACGCGCATGCAAGCGAATGACTTTAGACTCAACCGCTCTTTGAACTTCTTGCCAGCTTGAAAAGCTTTTCCCTTCTCCTATTTCATTGATTTTCTCACGGGTCAGGTAGTACAAACCTAAGACAACATCCTGAGAAGGTACAATAATCGGCTCACCATTCGCTGGTGACAACAAATTATTCGTAGACATCATTAAAGTACGCGCTTCTAGCTGAGCCTCTAAAGACAATGGAACGTGCACGGCCATTTGATCACCATCAAAATCGGCATTAAATGCGGAACAAACCAATGGGTGCAAGTTGATTGCCTTTCCTTCAATTAACACTGGTTCAAACGCTTGAATCCCCAATCTATGCAGTGTAGGCGCTCTGTTAAGTAAGATCGGATGCTCTCGAATCACTTCATCCAAGACATCCCAAACCTCAGGCAACCCTTGCTCAACCATCTTCTTAGCCGCCTTAATCGTTGGCACAGAACCACGCTTTTGTAATTTACTAAAAATAAATGGCTTAAATAACTCTAAAGCCATTTTTTTCGGCAAACCACACTGATGTAAACGCAATGTTGGGCCAACAACAATAACCGAACGTCCAGAATAGTCCACTCGTTTACCCAGTAAGTTTTGACGGAAACGCCCCTGCTTTCCTTTAATCATATCGGCCAATGACTTTAGCTGACGCTTATTCGTTCCCGTTACAGCTCGCCCACGACGCCCATTATCCAGCAAAGAATCAACTGACTCTTGAAGCATTCGCTTCTCATTACGCACAATAATATCTGGTGCCATTAAATCCAATAAACGCTTCAAACGATTATTACGGTTAATCACACGACGATAAAGGTCATTTAAATCTGAGGTAGCAAAACGCCCTCCGTCTAACGGAACCAACGGACGCAATTCTGGAGGCAACACAGGAAGCACATCTAAAACCATCCATTCTGGTTTGTTTCCAGAGCCGATAAAAGCTTCAATCAACTTCAAACGCTTAGTAATTTTCTTCTGCTTCGTCTCAGAATTTGTGCTCTCAATCTCTTGATGCAATGCTTCTGACTCCGCAACAAGGTCAATCGACTGCAACATTTTTTTAATCGCTTCAGCACCCATCAACGCTTCAAATTCATCGCCATGTTCATCTAACGCATCCAAATATTCCTCTTCAGTCAATAATTGCCAAGGCTCTAAAGGCGTTAACCCCGGATCGACAACCATGAATGCTTCAAAATATAAAACCGACTCAATAGACTTAAGCGTCTTATCAAGCATTAAACCAATACGTGATGGTAATGACTTAAGAAACCAAATATGTGCAACAGAAGTAGCTAAATCGATATGCCCCATACGTTCACGGCGCACCTTAGATTGCGTCACCTCAACGCCACACTTTTCACAAATCACACCACGGTGCTTTAAACGCTTATATTTACCACATAAGCATTCAAAATCTCGAATCGGTCCAAAAATCTTGGCACAAAATAAGCCATCTCGCTCAGGCTTAAATGTTCGATAGTTAATCGTCTCAGGCTTCTTTACCTCACCGTAAGACCATGAACGAATTTTTTCTGGGGAGGAAAGTGACACCTTAATGGCATCAAAATCACTACTCACATTTTGTTTTTTTAGAAAACCAAGTAAATCTTTCATTAATCCTGCTCCAACTCTATGTCAATACCTAATGCACGAATCTCTTTACGTAATACACTAAATGACTCTGGCATACCTGGTTCCATATACTCATTTCCATCCACAATGTTTTTATACATTCTGGTACGACCATTTAAATCATCAGACTTAACCGTTAACATCTCTTGAAGCGTAAAGGCAGCACCATAAGCCTCCAGTGCCCACACCTCCATCTCACCAAAACGCTGACCACCAAACTGAGCTTTACCTCCTAATGGTTGCTGCGTAACAAGACTATATGGCCCTGTTGAACGAGCATGCATTTTATCATCAACCAAATGATTCAATTTCAGATAATACATGTAACCAACCGTCACTGGACGATCAAAAGCTTCACCAGTTAGACCATCAAACAGAGTCATCTGACCAGATTCTGGTAAATCCGCTAATCTTAACATCGCTTTAATCTGCTCTTCAGAAACACCATCAAACACAGGAGAACCCACAGGAACCCCTTTTTTAAGATTATTAGCTAACTCTAAAATCTCTTGATCATTGAATTGATCAAAATCGACGGACTGCCCTTGTGTTTCATTATAAATTTTATGCAAAAAGCTTTTTAATTCAGTAATCTCTGCCTGCTCTTGAAGCATTGCATTAATTTTAGTACCCAAGCCCTCTGCCGCAAGGCCTAAATGAACCTCAAGAATCTGTCCAACATTCATTCGAGATGGAACCCCTAGAGGGTTAAGACAAATATCAACCGGACGCCCTGTCTCATCATAAGGCATGTCTTCAACAGGACATACTCTTGAAATAACCCCTTTGTTACCATGACGTCCAGCCATTTTATCTCCAGGCTGAATACGACGTTTAATGGCTACATATACCTTAACCATCTTAGAAACACCAGCGGCTAAATCATCGCCTTGTGTTAACTTCTTACGCTTTTCTTCATAAGCTTCATTAAACGCAATACGCTGAGCTTTAAGCTGAACTTCAAGTTGCTCTAACTGACGTGACACATCAGAATCATCTACATTTAATGAGAACCATTTGGTACGCTCAATACCCGCTAAATAAGCTTCTGTAATCTCAGTTCCATCCACCGTTTTCTGACCAATCAACATCGCTTGAATACGAATCAACATATCATTTTCAAGGATAGTATATTGCTCATCAATATCTTTGCGAATGCCAGATAACTCCTCTTCATGAATGGCTATCGCACGAGAATCTTTTTCAACTCCTTCCCGTGTAAAGACCTGAACATCAATAACCGTCCCTTCAATGCCTTTGACCACTCGTAAAGAAGTGTCCTTAACATCAGACGCTTTTTCACCAAAAATAGCTCTTAATAATTTCTCTTCAGGCGTTAATTGCGTCTCACCTTTTGGAGTTACCTTACCAACAAGGATATCTCCCTGCTTTACTTCAGCACCAACATAAACAATACCACACTCATCTAGAGAAGAAAGCGCTGACTCTCCTACATTAGGAATATCCGCTGTAATCTCTTCTGGCCCAAGCTTCGTATCACGAGCTAAGCACGTTAATTCCTCAATATGAATGGTCGTATAGCGATCTTCTTGTACGACTCGCTCAGAAACTAAAATCGAATCTTCAAAGTTATACCCATTCCAAGGCATAAATGCGATACGCATATTCTGACCAAGAGCGAGTTCTCCTAAATCCGTTGAAGGCCCATCTGCAAGAACATCTCCACGAGTGATGACATCACCCTTTTTAACAATTGGTTTTTGGTTAATACATGTATTTTGGTTAGATCGCTGATACTTAACTAAATTATAAATATCAACACCCGACTCACCCTCTTTAATTTCTGATTCAGAGACTCGAACCACAATACGAGAAGCATCAGAGGATAAAACCTCTCCACCACGCTCAGCAACCACTGTCACTCCTGAATCAATTGCAACAATTTTCTCAATTCCCGTCCCAACTAAAGGCTTATCCGCACGCAGTGTCGGAATCGCCTGACGTTGCATGTTTGCCCCCATAAGAGCTCGGTTAGCATCATCATGTTCAAGAAATGGAATCAATGCGGCCGCAACAGAAACAATTTGTTTCGGAGATACATCCATTAAATTTACTTTATCTGGTGAAACCAATGTGGATTCATTTTGGTGACGCACTGAAATAAAGTTATCAACAAACCGCCCCTCAGAATCTAAATCGGCACTTGCCTGTGCAATCACATACTGCATTTCATCAATAGCTGAAATATACTCAACTTCATCAGTTACTTTACCATCAACCACTTTACGATAAGGCGTTTCTAAAAAACCGTATTCATTCGTTTTAGCGTAAATAGCCAATGTATTAATCAATCCAATGTTTGGCCCTTCAGGTGTTTCAATTGGACAAACTCGTCCATAATGAGTTGGGTGTACATCTCGAACCTCAAACCCAGCACGCTCACGTGTTAGACCCCCTGGCCCTAGAGCAGAAACTCGACGTTTATGTGTGACTTCAGACAAAGGATTAACCTGATCCATAAACTGAGACAACTGACTCGACCCAAAAAACTCTTTAACTGCGGCAGAAACTGGCTTGGCATTAATTAAATCTTGAGGCAACAACCCATCGGTCTCTGCCTGATTTAAGCGTTCTTTAACAGCACGTTCAACACGAACTAAACCAACACGAAACGCATTTTCGGCCATTTCCCCTACGGCACGAATACGACGATTGCCTAATGCATCAATATCATCTACCGCACTGTGTCCATTACGAATATTAATTAACTCTCTTAATACAGCAACAATGTCTTCTTTCTCTAAAACCGTAGATCCATCATTATTTTTTCGTCCCAAACGGCGATTTAGCTTCATTCGACCAACAGATGATAAATCATAACGAGCCTCATCAAAAAACAGGCTATTAAACAATGCCTCTGAAGACTCTTTTGTTGGTGGCTCACCTGGTCGCATCATTCGATAAATCTCAACCTGCGCTTCCACCTGAGATGTGGTTGAATCCAAATTCAACGTATCCGATATATAAGGGCCATTCTCCAAATCATTGACATAAATGATTTTAAATTCACAACCTGAAATTTGAGAAATCTTCTCTAAACTATCTACCGTCAAAACCTCATTTGTTCGACAAACCAGCTCCCCTGTTGTTTTATCAGTAATACCTGAAGCTAATACTTTACCAATCAAATATTCTTCTGGCACAATGGTAGAATTAATACCCGCTTCGGTTAAGACCTTAATGGCTCTCGCAGTAATGCGCTTACCCGTTTCAACAATCTTTTTACCATCATGTTCAATATCAAATGCCGCAATCTGACCTTTTAACTGAGTTAAATTTAACTTTAACTTAAAGCCTTTTTTGATTAACTTAACGACATTAGAGTCAAAAAACTCAGTCAATATATCTTCATTTGAATATCCCATTGCACGTAATAAAATAGAAACAGGCAACTTTCTGCGACGATCTATTCGAGCAAACACACAGTCATTATGATCAAACTCAAAGTCCAACCATGAACCGCGATAAGGAATAATACGGGCGTTGAAAAGTAATTTACCTGAAGAGTGAGATTTTCCTTTATCGTTATCAAAAATAACCCCAGGCGAGCGATGTAACTGCGTCACAATGACTCGCTCTGTACCATTAATAACAAACGTTCCATTATCGGTCATTAATGGAATATCACCCAAATAAACTTCTTGTTCTTTTACATCTTTAACAGGACGCTTTCCCGCTGGTGCTGTCTTATCAAAAAGAACTAAACGCATCTTAACGCGTAAAGGAGAAGCATAAGTGACACCACGTTGCTTACACTCCTTAACATCAAACTCAGGCTCTCCCATATAATAGCTAACATATTCTAAATCAGCAGTTCCTGCGACACCATGAATCGGAAAAACAGATTGAAAAGCAGAGTGCAATCCAACCTTACTTCTTTCAGCAGGCTTCTTATCTTTTTGCAAAAACTCATGAAAAGAGCCTTTCTGAAGGGAAAGCAAATAGGGTACTTCTAAAACAGCTGGGAGTTTCGCAAAATCTTTACGAACACGCTTCTTCTCGACTAAAGAATATGTCATTTTTTACCTCAACGTTAGTTGTCAGGACTGCACACAACGAAAATTATTACAAATTTAATGCATAAAACTGTAGTAGCAGCATAACTTACCCACACATTACTAACACACTTTTACACACTGTTAAAAACGAGAAAAGGCCGACGCTAGGCGTCAGCCATTCTCATGCTGAATAAACAGCAAATAAAGTTAAATTACTTAACTTCTACTTCAACACCAGCTTCTTTTAAATCATTCGCTAGTGCATCGGCTTCTTCTTTAGAAACAGCTTCTTTCAATGTGAAAGGCGCACTTTCTACAGCTGACTTAGCCTCTTTCAAACCTAATCCAGTTGCCGCACGAACCGCTTTGATTGCGGCTACTTTATTCGGACCAGCGCCTGTAAGAACAACATCAAACTCAGTTTGCTCAGCAGCACCGCCACCAGCTTCACCAGCAGGACCTGCAACAGCAACTGCTGCTGCAGACACACCAAACTTCTCTTCCATTGCTTCAACAAGCTCAACAACTTCCATTACAGACATGTTGGCAACTGCTTCTAAAATATCATCTTTTGATACAGACATTTGAAATCTCCAAAAATTTAATTAAATATATTCTTTGCTTAAGATAAAACTTAAGCCGCTTCAGCTTCTTTTTGCTCTTTAACAGCCACCAAACCACGTGCAAGTTTTGCAACAGGTTCTTTCATGACGTAAAGAAGCTTACTGACCGCTTCATCATAAGTTGGTAGAGCAGCAACCGTAGCTAACTGATCTGCATCCATAACCCCTTCACCAATAGATAATGACTTAACGATTAACGCATTATTATCTTTGGCAAAATCTTTAAAGACACGTGCAGCGGTTCCTAGCTCTTCACCAGAAAAAGCAAACACTAACGGCCCAACAAAGGTATCCGCCATATCTTCAAATTTAGTACCAGAAACAGCACGACGAGCAAGCGTATTTTTAACAACACGAACCTGTACATTCGCCGCACGTGCATTGGCACGTAACTGGGTCATTTGCTCTACAGTCAACCCACGATATTCAGCCGCAACCATTGAACCCGCCTCTGCAACAACTGCAGAAACCTCTTCAACGACAAGCTTTTTACCTTCGATATTGAGTGCCATATAACCTCCAAAACAGCTTCATTGTAAAAAACAATCAAACCCTTCCATCTACGTAGGCTTAATAACTATTAAGAATACAGCTCCTGCATTCGCCTACGGTCTGCGATGGGCGCTCACTCAAAATCAAATAACTTAATCCAAGGAGACCCATATTCGCAAATAGTGCTCACGCTCTAAAAAGCGTCAGAACTACTATAATGTTGACTGATCAACCAATAGACCTGGGCCCATTGTTGAAGAAACAGTCACCTTTTTCACATAAACACCCTTAGCAGAAGCAGGCTTTGCTTTCACCAACTCATCTAAAAGGACATTCAAATTTTCTTTTAACTTAACAGAGTCAAACTCAACAGTTCCAATTGCGGCATGAACAATACCTGCTTTGTCTGCACGAAAACGTGCTTGACCCGCTTTAGCATTATTAATTGCACCAACAACATCAGGTGTTACAGTACCCGTTTTGGGGTTAGGCATTAGACCACGGGGACCTAATACTTGACCCAGCATACCCACAACACGCATCGCGTCAGGAGAAGCAATAACCACATCAAAATCCATCATGCCGCCCTTAATCTCAGCAGCAAGCTCTTCCATCCCAACAAACTCTGCACCAGCTTCTTTCGCAGCCGCTTGATTTGCCTCACCTGTAAACACCGCAACACGAACATCCTTACCCGTTCCATTAGGAAGCACAACGGCACCACGAACAACCTGATCGGATTTCTTAGGATCAATCCCTAAACAAATCGCAACATCAACAGACTCTTTAAATTTAGCTGTCGCAAGCTCTTTGACAAGGTCAAATCCTTCAACGGCACTGTATGCGATATTACGCTGCACGCGCTCGGCATTTATTTTTTGTTTTTTAGTAAGCTTTGCCATTTCATTAACCCTCGACCACTAGACCCATGCTACGAGCAGAACCCGCAATAATTTTAACGGCTGCATCTAAATCATTTGCATTCAAATCAGCCATCTTAGTGTTAGCAATTTCTTCTAACTGTGCACGCGTTACCGTCCCAACTTTATCCACATTTGGGATCGCACTACCACTCTTAATTCCTGCCGCTTTTTTCAACAATATGGAGGCTGGTGGTGTTTTAGTAATAAACGTAAAACTACGATCACTATAAACAGAGATCACGACAGGAACTGGCATGTTTTTTTCTAAACCCTGAGTCTGCGCATTAAATGCTTTACAAAACTCCATAATATTCACACCGTGCTGGCCCAAAGCCGGACCAACTGGTGGACTTGGATTTGCTGCACCAGCAGGAACTTGCAACTTAATATAGGCTTCTATTTTTTTAGCCATAACTTTCTCCTAACTCGGGTCTAACGCCTTTCAGCTCCCCATTTTACTTAAAACTGATTTAAACCTTCTCAACCTGAGTAAACTCAAGCTCAACAGGCGTTGAACGCCCAAAAATCAAAACAGTCACTTCTAACTTATTTTTATCGTAATCAACCGCTTCTAAAACGGCTTCAAAGTCCTTAAAAGGACCATCCACAACGCGAACCATTTCACCAGGCTCATACATAACCTTAGGCCGAGGCTTATCAACACTATTTTCAATTCGTTCTAAAATTCGATCGACTTCTTTCTGAGAGATCGGAGCAGGACGATCACTTGTTCCCCCAATAAAGCCCATGACTTGAGGCACACTTTTAACCAAGTGCCAAGACTCCTCTGTCATCTCCATCTGAACTAAAACATAACCAGGAAAGAACTTACGCTCACTGGTACGTTTTTTTCCATCCCGAATCTCGACGACCTCTTCACAAGGAACCAGCATCTCACCAAAACTATCCTGAAGACCGGCTCTTTCAACATACTCTTGCAAACTTTTCTGAACTTTTTTCTCATACCCTGAATACGCATGAACGACATACCATCTCTTTGCCACCTTAACCACCTTGACCTGTTAACAGCTTGACAGCCCACAAAAAGAACATATCAATCAACCATAGAAATATTCCCATCAAAATAACCACAACAAATACAATTAATGTCATTTGAATAGTTTCAGGACGCGTTGGCCAAACAACCTGCTTTACTTCCCGCTTAGCATGCATCAAATAAAGGAACCACCCTCTACCTAGAGCTGTCTGATACAGAGTAAATAAGGCAAGCCCAATCCCTGCAACAACACCAAGAACACGAACAACACCATGCACGTCTGGGAACGTATAATACCCAACGAGAGAACCAATCAATATCGCTATGGACAGCAACAACTTGACTGTATCCAAAGAGCGAGCAGAGCTATCTTTATCCATTTCTTTACTCATAAAACCTATCAGCTAAATTAAAAACGACCCGTATTTCAAATGAAATACAGGCCGCTGGAATATTGGCAGGGGTAGAGAGATTCGAACTCCCAACACCCGGATTTGGAATCCGGTGCTCTACCAATTGGAGCTATACCCCTAAATGTATGTCACAAAAAAAATGGGATTATACATCCCATTCTTTTATGTTGCAAGCACTACAGCAATTAATCTAAAATCTTAGCTACAACACCTGCTCCAACCGTACGACCACCTTCACGAATTGCAAAGCGTAATCCTTCGTCCATCGCGATTGGGTTGATTAACTCAACCTTCATTTGAACATTGTCGCCTGGCATAACCATCTCTGTACCTTCTGGTAAGGTACAAG
>WFNQ01000127.1 GCA_015488565.1 Thiomicrorhabdus sp. | reverse complement strand
GGGGTAAGCATTGGGCTGTTTTTAGAAACCAATCTCACGCTCACCGTTGTGGCCGTGTCGCTGCTCATTGCATGGGCTATTTTTCAATTAAGCCACTATCAACAACTCTCTTCTGATACGTTATTGGGCATACTCGCACACAGCAGTTTGGCCTTTGGGCTGATTATTATTAGCCTGCAAGAAGGGGTACAAATTGATTTAATGAGTTATCTGTTTGGCGATGTGCTCAGCATTACCCATGCAGATTTAGGGCTGATTGTCTTTATTGGACTGCTGATTTTTCTGTTTTACCGCCGTCACTGGCAAGACCTGCTTAACATTACCTTAAACCCCGAACTGGCTCATGTAGAAGGGGTGGCGGTTAAAAAAGTACAACTGCAATTTATTTTACTGCTTGCCTTAATGATTGCACTCTCTATGAAAATTGTAGGCGTACTGCTGGTAACGTCTCTGCTGATTATTCCCGCCGCCGCCGCGAGACGACTCTCTAATACGCCTGAAAAAATGCTCTGGATCAGCATGATTTTAGCCGTTCTTTCTGTGCTGTTTGGCCTTGCTCTCTCCTACTTTGCCGACCTGCCAACGGGTCCAGCCATTGTGGTGGTTGCTACGGTGTTTTTTCTACTGCTGTTAAGTAAAAAAGTGCCTTAAAACGCCGTTATCGTCTCATTAAAAAAAACTACCAAACCAAGTCATCGGGTATTTCAAACTGGGCGTAATAGTCTTTATCTTCTTCTGACATATTCTCTTCTTGAGCACTTGGCAATGGAATTAAAAGATTCGCGTCTGCTTGTTCTATTTTCTCTGCAACGGCCGATTCAACTAACGCGTATCCCCCACCAAAAATTACAATGCGTATCTCGCCAGAGGTGAGTCGTTGATGTATTTTTTTAGTTACATTCAGTGTTTTTACCGTGCTGTCATCAACAAACTGGTAAGCCATATCCCCCTTGTAATGGGTTAAACGATTCGACTCAATGCGTTGTTGTACCGCCGCTTGAATGGCTTTCTTTTCTTGTGCTTGTTGGCGCTCTAAATTTAATTGGCGGTCACGCTCTTGCTTTTGCTTTGCCGCTTGCTCGGCTAATTGCGCCGCTTCACTCACAACGGGTTGCCCTTTTTTGCCTTTTTTTTGCTTGGCCTGCTGGTATTTTTGCTTTTTAATCTGTTTCGCTTTTTTATCATCAACCAGTCCAGATTTTTTCAGTTGATCAAATAAAGAACCTGCCATTTTTATCTCCATATTTTTTTGCGCTAAACGCGCTATTTTACCTTATTCTAAAACCATTGCATGATATAGTATTTGAATAAAGTACGTAGAGTTACCCTCAACAAAACGCCCCCCCTATTTTGGAGAACCGAATGATTAAAACCACCCAAATTTTATGGCAAACCGCTGGACAAAACCTGCCCTCTTTAGGCTCTAAAAATTTAATTGATATTTCGGACGGAGACACGCCCAATATTCGAATGCCCATTAGAATGCTTTCCATTGATACCCCCGAAGTAACCGCGCGTTCACTCAAAGGCGCGGTCAACGTAGATAAAAAATTTAAACAACTCGCCAAATGGATAAGAGAGGGCAAAGCACCCGTTACCAAAGAGTTTGAACACTACATCTTACCCAAGCTAGAAAATGTTGATGCTGGAACCCTACAATACAAACAAGGTAAACAAGCCAGTGCTTACTACCAAGCCCAAGCAAAAACTCGGCTCACAAAAAAGAACGGGCGAAAAGCACGTAAATTATTTATCCGCGCGGCAGAGCCACCTTTTGATAACTATGGCCGATTACTCGCCTACGTTGCCCCCTCTTACAGCAGCAAAGAGCGAAGCACCATGACACGCCGTGAACGAGCCACCTTTAATTTAGATATGGTTGCCAGTGGCTGGGCGTCTTCCTTTATTATCTACCCAAATATCCCAGGGGAACTGGATCTCCCACTCTTTATTGAAACCGCCGTTAATGCCAAAGCACTCAACTTAGGTCAACATCAAGAAAAAGAGTCATTAGCCGGCTATGAATACCGCATGTGCGAAAAACTATACCGCATTACTAAAAAGCTAGTGGCAGGCGATACGCTACCCTATTCGTCTCAGCTCGCATGGCGCAGTCGCTATTGTGCCGACATGCGAGACCGACGATTACTCTCCCCTGAAAATTATTTTTTGATACCAGAAGCCTATCGTTTATGGATTTGGCCAGACGATGTGCAAGAAGCCATTGGAAAACTTAATCTAGTGCCTTTTAATATTTAACAACACCCGTGACTCCCCCTCATAATAAAGTAGGGTGCGCCCTTTGTATAAAAGGGTGCACGGATAAAACTCAAACACACGCTTGGGCTCTCTTACAAACTCAAAACAAACGAAAGAGACTCCCTTTTATTTTAGTTCAGGGCTAAAAACATTTATAATTACTTTCTTATATAACTTAAAAAACACCTTTTAACCTTTTATTTAACCGGTACTGGATCAATCAAACATGTTTCTAAAACTACTGGGCATATTAATGCTCACTTTTTCACTATCAAGCTGCTTTGAACCGCCCTACACCAACCTAAACAATGAACAGCTACACCAAATGCTTAATCAAGGAATACCCATTTACGATGTTCGTCGACCCGAAGAGTGGCGTAAAACCGGCATTATAGAAGGCAGTAACCTACTGACTTTCGTTGATAAAAGTGGGCGATTAAAACCCGAGTTCTTACCCCGTTTCACCACTGAAATAGATAAAAACCAACCCGTTATCTTAATCTGTCGTACAGGAAACCGAACCGATACACTCGCTCGTTATTTAGTTGAAAAACTTGGCTACACACAAGTGTATAATGTGCGCGATGGCATCACTCGATGGATTGCAGAAAAGCTGCCCGTTGTTCGCCCTTAAGAATAAAACATACGAGACCGTTACATGAATCAAACATCACCTAGCACCATTCCCACCCATAAGCCCCGTCCAATGGTTGACCTGTTGGTCAGCATCGTAATCCCGTCGGTCATCCTCATGAAACTCAGTGGCGAGCAAGACCTAGGTGCGACAGGTGCGTTAATTACCGCACTGGCCTTTCCCATTGCGTGGGGAATGTACGAGCTGGTAAAGTTTCGTAAATTTAACTTTATCGCCCTACTAGGGTTAATCAGCGTACTACTTACAGGTGGCATTGGTTTACTCGAACTCGACACCCAATGGCTCGCCATCAAAGAGGCCGCCATTCCAGGCATTATTGGAATCGCCGTACTCATTTCAACCAAAACCCGTTACCCACTCATTAAAACCCTGCTGTACAACCCCAAAGTGATGCAAGTCGAAAAAATCGAACAACGCCTCAAAGAATCCAATAACACACAAAAATTTGAAGCACGCTTATTAATGGCCACCTACCTACTCGGAGGCACCTTCTTCTTCTCCGCCGTAATGAACTACATTCTCGCCACATGGATTGTCGTTAGCCCAGCGGGCAGTGCCGAATTTAATGAAGAACTAGGCCAACTAACCCTATTAAGCTACCCAATGATAGCCATCCCATCCATGCTCATGATGATGGCCATTTTTTACTACCTATGGCGCACCATCAACGGACTAACGGGACTCAAACTAACAGAAGCCCTTAATAACGTAGAACAACCTGAAAAGAAAACTGATTAACTATCCCTTGAGAATCATAAGGGGGGGGAAATATTTTGGATTGTAAAATTCTCCCCCCCCTATTTGAATGCCATTCAAAGCGATGTTAAAAAATACCTATTAAGTCGACACTGACCCCAATGCCAGTAAGTTAAGGACTAACCCATTGATTATAATGAACTTTTATAGGCAGAAAAGGCTCTTCTACGGTCTTGTGAGTGAAAAAAGATGTCAATTCTCATGTAATCTGTTGATATATAAAGTCTCTCACCACTTTATATAGGCACAAGACATGAGTACTGACATCTCCAAAGATATTCTAGGCCT
>WFNQ01000126.1 GCA_015488565.1 Thiomicrorhabdus sp. | reverse complement strand
TTAATGACTGGTTTAAAGGTTCACGTTACCAAATAGATCAGCTAGTGTTTGAAGATGGCAGTATTGTCACCAATGCTCAAATGAGTAGCCAGGTTTTTTATAAAGGTTCTGAAGAAAATGACACTATCACAGGAAGTAATCGAGCCGATAACATACAAGGTAATGCAGGGAATGATGTACTAAACGGTGGTGCAGGTAATGACAGCTACCACTTCAACAGAGGCGATGGCAACGACATTATTACGGATTATGATAGCTCCTATTACGCCAGAGAAGTTGATCGGATTCAGCTTTCAGGTATTGACCCTAAAGACGTGAGTTTTACCACAGATGAAACTGGACAACTGACCATTGAATTAGGCAGTAATGATTCAATTAAAATCAATGACTGGTTTAAGAACGGACGTAACCAAATCGAAGAATTAGTTTTTGAGGATGGTACGGTTATCACCAAAGCTCAGATGAGTAGCTCAGTAGCAACGATGCTAGAGGGATCGGCGCAAGAGGATGTTTTAACCAGCGTTGAGGGCAGTCAGTTTATGAATGGTGGCGATGGTTCTGATACTTATCATTTTTCTATTGGAGGGGGTCAGGACTTTATTAAAGATATTGATTTAGTCGAAACAGGTGTTGATGTTGATCGTCTTGTTTTGGGTGCGGGTATTGAGGCTGAAAACGTATGGTTTTCTCGAAAGGGAAATTTGTTAGAAATGTCGGTATTAGGCTCTGATGACAGCGTTAAGGTGGTTGATTGGTTTGCTTCAACGAATAATCAATTAGAAAAAATACAACTTGATGATGGCATGGAGATTAGTGCTCAAAATGTAAATCTTTTAGTCGAGGCGATGGCGGCATTTGCACCATCCGAACAAGGCGTTATTAGCTTAACAGAGGAACAACAAGGTCAAATAAATACGTCTATTTCTGCAAATTGGACTTTATCCACATAGACATTTAGCGTATTTAAAAATATTTTAAATACGCTTCGCTCTATAAACATAACCGCCACGCCTATCTACGATGCGTAACCTTGGCGGTTTTTTAATGGGTGCAATGTGGTGAAAACGACCCTGTAAATCAAACGGTCTAAACACACGTTTTTCGCCTTGATATGCCTGTTTTCAGGATCGATCTCTCTGAGAAATTATTTCAAATTGGCTACTTGCTGAGTCGATATACAAGAAGTAACGTGGGTTATTTATTGGCTCTGTTTGCAATCACTTTCTGAGCCGCTAATTCATCTAACATTCGTTGCTCTCGTTTATTCATCTCAACCTGATGCGTTTGTTTTAATTTTGTCAACAGTGCCAATAAAGACTCTTTTCTTACTTTTTTTTCTTGCCACTCTTCGCGCGCCTTATCCGCCACCTCTTCTAAGCGTTTAACTTGCTCTGTCTGTGCCTCAATGGCTTGATGCAATTTATCACCAAAACAATATCGGGTTTGTAGCTGAATAGGGGTAAGTACGATGGTTTGATTAAACGAGTGATTTGCATACTCTTTGCTATAAGTCACTAAAGAGACTAATTGCGCCTTTTCTTGCTCATGCTGCTCTTGCAGTGCACTAAGTGTTTGCGACGCTTTATTAAGTTCAATGTCTGCTAACTCAACCAATTTTTGCATTCGCTTAATTCTTGCTAACATGAGACTGTGCTTAAGAAGGCGCTGAAAGCGTATTATTTAATTCAGAAATCGAGGCTTCCACTGAAAAGGAATCTGACATATTTTGTGATAAAAAACTTGTTAAATCGGCCTGTTTGGCAATGGCTAAATCAATTAATGGATCGGCCCCTTTTCGATAAGCGCCCACGCTAATTAAATCTTTATTTTGTTGGTAGCTGGAATAGAGCTTTTTAAAGGCTCGGGCTTGCTCTAATTGCTCTTTTGAAACGATGTCCACCATTACTCGACTCACGGAAGATTCTATATCAATGGCAGGGTAACGCCCTCCGTCTGCAATTTCTCGAGACAACACAATATGTCCATCTAATACGCCACGCGCCGAATCGACCACCGGATCGGATTGATCATCGCCTTCGGCCAATACGGTATAAATAGCGGTAATGGAACCTGCGCCCTCTCGACCATTGCCCGCTCTTTCAACCAGTTGTGGTAATTTAGCAAATACCGACGGTGGGTAGCCTTTACTGGCAGGCGGCTCACCCACCGCTAATGCAATCTCCCGTTGTGCTTGTGCAAAGCGAGTTAACGAATCCATTAACAGCAGTACATTTAAGCCTTGGTCTCTAAAATACTCTGCAATGGCAGTGGCCAGCATTGCTCCATGCAAGCGCATAAGAGGTGGATCATCTGCTGGGGTCGCCACCACAACGGCTCGCTTTAACCCTTCTTCACCCAGCGTGTGCTTTACAAATTCATTTACCTCTCGGCCACGCTCGCCAATCAATCCAACGACAACCACATCGGCACTGGTAAAACGGGTCATCATGCCCAGCAAAACACTTTTTCCCACCCCCGTACCGGCCATTAAGCCCACACGTTGCCCTTGTCCAATGGTTAACAAGCCGTTAATGGCTTTAATGCCTACGTCTAATACTTCATTGATAGGATGACGGTTTAATGGATTAATGCGCTCTCCTGCCAAAGAAACATACTGATCTATTTCAATATCTCCCAATCCATCTAAAGGCTGTCCAGAACCACTCACGACTCGACCCAACATTTTCTTGCCAACCCCAATTTTTACCCCCCCCTCTACGGGGAGCACTTTTGCATTGGGCGATAAACCATGGGTGTCTCCGATTGGCATTAAAAACAGTCGGTCATCCTGAAACCCCACCACTTCTGCTTCAATGGGGGCTTTTTTACCATTGAGTATTTGACAACGAGAGCCAATGGGCGCAAAGGTTCCCACCACTTCTAAAGTCATACCCACCATTCGAACCAAACGACCCGCGATTTTGAGCGGAGCAGGTTTTATTAAGGATTCACGTGAGTCTTTAAGATTTGAAAGCAGGAACTGGTTAAAAGAAGAGGCATCTTTCATACAGGCACGCCTAAGAAGGGTTATGAGAAGAGGAAGTTCGAGCCAAAATTTGATTAGAAAGTTCGTCAAAACGAGCTTTCCAACTATTCAAAACAGAAGAGTTGCCTTGTTTTACCACGCAAACACCTTGCTCCAAGGAGGCGTTTAATTTTAAATCCCACTGTGCCACTACGGGGTTATTAAGTGACTGTAAGAGTGATAAATCGTCAGTTGAAAGTTCAATCAAAAAATCTTTTCTGTCATCAGGTAATGCATTAACCGCTTCTTGAACCGCCTCTAACACCCATGTTTTATCAACTGAAACTTCTTTTTGGGTAACCTGATACGCAACATGCAATGCCAACTCCGTTAGCTCAACCAAAACGCGTTCTTCAAGTTTCTTATAAGGCTGTTTTAACATGTGCAATAAGGCATCCATCTCAGCCAATTTTATTGACAACGCGTCATTACTGGCTTGCAATGCCAGCTCTTTGGCCTCAACCCTTCCTTTTTCAGCCCCTTCATCAAAGCCCTCTTGATACCCCTTTTTATAAGCGACATCATAAGCCTCTTTTTTTAACAGCTCGGCTTGCTGCCTTAATTCTGGCTCTATTCTTTGCTGTACTTGCTGATAAAGCGCGTCAGAAATCTCTGGCGTTTCTTCATTATCTGGCTCATTTAAGTCAAACTGTTCAAATTGATTGAGTTGCCACGCCTCAACTTTTGACGTTGCAAGACCATCTGTAGGGAGAAGACGAGTCAAAACAGGCTCTTCTGACGCCTCTTTAATGGTTTTTTCGCTCACAGCATTTGAGTCAACCACTTATAAGAACTCCTCTCCACCACCAGGCATCATCACTTTATCTTCATCTGCTAAACGTCTTACCGTTAAGATAATATCACGCTGCGCTTCTTCTACCGCGCTGAGTTTAACTGGAGGGCCGGTTTCTAAATCATCACGCATAATGTCTGCTTGACGTTTGGATAGATTGCCCAAAAACTTCTCTTTAAGGTCTTTGTCTGCCCCTTTAAGTGCCACAATAAGCACGTCACTGGGTACTTCGGCCACAATGGTTTGAATCCCTCGATCATCAATACCCGCAATGTCTTCAAAGACAAACATTTTATCTTGAATGTTCTTGCTCACGTCTTCATGCTCAGTCGCAATATCATCCAGAATTCGGGTATCGACCCCACCACCGACTAAATTCAATATTTCAGCGGCACGTTTTTCGCCACCAATGGTCGCTAATTTACCGCCTTCACCATCACTGGACGCATTTACCAACACGCTGTTTAAGTCAAACAGTGCTCGGGGTTGAATCGTGGTTAAGGTTGCAATTCTGTAAACCACTTCGGCTTGAAAGCGTTCAGGAATACCTCTTAACACTTCCGCCGCCTGATCGGAATCAAAGTAAGAAAGCACAATCGCCACAACCTGAGGGTGCTCATTACGCAACATATTCGAGATGGTAGATGGATGTTGCCACTTAAGTGCTTCCAGTCCTTTCACCTGATCGCCCAGCAAGGCGGCATCCATTAGATGGCCTCCACCATCACCCAAGGCATCTGCCATAAGTGTTTGCGCATATTCACTTGGATCAATCCCTAGCGCATCCTCTCCTGACTCTTCTAAAAAGCTCTTCATCACATTATGAATATCGGCATGAGAGACATTGTCAATCGAAGTCATCGCCGAACCGACCTGCTGTACCTCTCTCGGGTTAAGCTCTTTTAATACTTTAGCCGCTGTTTCCTGCCCTAAAGTAAGTAGCAAGATTGCCGCTTTGTCTAGAGAAGATAACTCTTTTTCTGGCTTCATCTCTTCTATCGCTGATTCAGGCATTACTCTCCCCCTGCAAGCCAATGTTTAATAACATGCGCGACTATTTTAGGATTTTCAGCCGCTAACGTACGCACTCTTTCAAGCAACAACTGCTCCTCTTCCGATTCCGCACCCGTCTCATTTGCCGTTTGCTCAACCTCTTTATTCATATCCTCTAGTGCTTTGGCAATTTCATCTGCATTTTCTAAGCCATCCTCATCATCCAACGCTTCTTCTGGATACTCTAAATATGTCTCTTCTTTCTTAGACAAGTCTCTTAGCATCGGACGAATCACACCAAAGATAATAATAAGTACCGCAATTCCTGCCAACACCTGCTTAACCAAATCTAAGAACCAGCTCTCCTGCCAAATAGGAGCCGATTCAAAAGCCTCTTCCTGTGCGACCACAAACGAAGCATTTACAATACTTAATGTATCGCCTCGCGTCTCATCCAATGCCACGGTATCACTGACTAACCGCCTAAAGCGCAATAACTCTTCATCGGTGAGAGGCGTCCGAACCAAAACGCCCTCTTCATCTAAATGAACTTTATCATCCAAAACAACCGCAACCGAAAGGCGGTGTATATTGCCCACTGAACTTTTAATATGACTGATGGTTTTATCTATTTCATAATTAACCGTTTTCTTCTCACTGGAACTTTTTAAGTTAGGATCCTTACCTGCACCGGTATAGCCCTCTTCTGGTGCTAATCCAGCACGTGGCGGTTGATTCGTGAGTGCACCAGGAATACCAGTCGGCCCCTCATTTCGATTAATCTCTTTTTGAAACTGCTCCGAACGAATGGCTTCAGGATCAGGTTCATAGCTTTCTCGTGTTTGCTCTTGCTGCGTAAAGTCCAGTTCTGCTGTTACCTGAGCCCTAACTTTATGCTCTCCACCTACAATGGGAGAGAGCAAACGAATAATACGATGTGATAAGGTTTCTTCAACCGAACGCGTATAGTCCAGCTGCTTCATACTCATGTTCATACCCGTATTAACCGCATTACTGGTCAGCAAACTTCCTTGTTGATTCACGACCGTAACCGACTTAGCATCCATATTAGGGACACTGGATGAAACCATATGAACAATGGCGTTGACCTGCTCTTCATTGAGTGAACGACCGGGGTAAAGCTTAACCACGACCGAAGCGGAGGGTTTTTGACGTTTACGAACAAAAACAGAGCGTTTTG
This sequence comes from Thiomicrorhabdus sp., assembly GCA_015488565.1. Lineage (GTDB taxonomy): Bacteria > Pseudomonadota > Gammaproteobacteria > Thiomicrospirales > Thiomicrospiraceae > Thiomicrorhabdus. The sequence goes on along the minus strand of WFNQ01000126.1, from coordinate 14,013 downwards.
GTAAACCGAGCATCACACGGGCAGACTTTACCGCATTCAACGAAGCAACTGACTTGGCTAATTCACCTTCTAACGCACGGTGATACTGTGTGGTTTCTTTAAACTGAGAAATACCAAAACCCTGTTCAACATCCAACAGTTGATAACCCGTTGCCACCTCTTTAGGGTAACCGGCTGCGGCCATTTTTAAACGCAACGAAGGGACAAGTTCAGTTGGTACAAGAATGCCACCACTGGCATGGTCAATTTGATAATCCACGGCTTGCTGTTCTAGTGTTTGAACAATTTCACTTAAATCTTTAGGATCCATACTGCCGAATAGCAGTGAGTAAGGCTTGCTTTGAGACCAAAATAATAGCCCAACAATAAGCGCAATCGTTGCAGCCAGAGCGATAACTAAACTAATTTGTTTGGCAACAGACAGCGCCATGAGATTATTTAACAAAGTAGACCCAGGTGTTTCAGGTACCTGAGGCTCTGGGATATTATTCATTGAGGCTTGCTGTTCGGCCATGATTCGTCTTCTACCATTCTCAGTAAGGGCGTAATAAAAAGCATGTTATTTAAGGAAACTCTGAATAAGCCCCTTAAAATTCTGTGAGTCTTCAAGCCTTCCTATTCTAGGCATGTTTCGCAGGGAATGGTTATTCCATTCACAAGAAGCATAACAACGAAGAGGAAGGCTTGAAGGCTCACCCTACGGGGCTTAGCCATTTTATTAGCCTCAGCATTAAATGCCTTTGCAAGGTCTCGACATGACTTCAGTCATTTGCCTTGATGCGAATAAAATGGCGTTGCCAGAAATTAAGGGACTTATTTAGGGCTTCCTTAAGAAGCCGATAAAATAAGCCTCCTAAACCTCAAACTACATTGGCATATTAATAACTGTTTTATAAGCCTCTACCAGCTTATTACGAATTTGCGTCATGGCTTGAAAGGATAAACTGGCTTTTTGTGCTTGTAGCATCACTTCAGAAAGCTCCATATCAGGATCGCCTTTTTCAAAGGCTTTTTTCATACTGCCTGATTTATGCATCTCAGTATTCACCCCTTCCATGGATTTCGCCATTAAATCGGCAAAACCATCCACTTTCTTTTGCCCAGTTTGGCTGGATTCTGTCAACTCTTCGACAGGCTTTGCCTGTGCCTGAGCCGCCAAGGATCGCATTTGCAACATTAAACTTTGAGTATCAATCTGACTCATGGCTACCTAAACCTCCAAAACAAAGGGCTTTGCACTCTTTTCATAAAATTAGTTCTTATCATTATCACACAGTTCACCCATCAAAAACAGCAATTGATATGCCAAACATCGATCAGACTCCTAGAGGTTACGGAACATCGACCCCTTGCTCTTTTAACTTAGCCAACTTGTAACGTAATGTTCTGGGGCTAATATTTAAGGTTTCAGCCGTCTTTTGTCGGTGCCCACCATTTAATCTAAGGGTTTCTAAAATTAACTGCGTCTCTCTTGCCTTCAAATCTAACGGGTATTCAATGGGCTTAAAATCACTGTTTTGAACAAGATCAACCTGTTCTTCAGATGCTAACATGGTTTTTTCTGCAACAGGTGGTTCTATTTTTTCCCCCCCCCCTAATGCTGATAAGCATTCATGGTCCAATAAAATATCATGCTCTCGTATGCTGTCACCCGACATCATCACCAAAGCACGCTGAATCACATTGTCTAACTCACGAATGTTACCTGGCCATGGGTACTCAATTAAACGCTTCATTGCCGGTGCAGATACCATTGGCTCAACTCTTGTCGTACCACAATGACGATGCAACAACCGTTCTGCAATGGCCGCAATATCTCTTGGCCGCTCTCTTAAAGGGGGTAAATGCATTGGAAAGACATTAAGCCGATAAAATAGATCTTCACGAAAATTCCCTTTTTGAATTGCCATCTTCATGTCCACATTAGATGCACTCAGTACCCTTACATCCAATTGAATGGTCTTTGTTCCGCCAATACGTTCCACCTCTTTTTCTTGCAACACACGAAGCAACTTTGCTTGCAAATCTGTTTTCATCTCGCCAATTTCATCTAAAAAAATCGTCCCATGCTGTGCTTGCTCAAACTTACCTGGCATCGCCTTAGCCGCCCCCGTAAACGCACCTTTTTCATGTCCAAACAAAATGGCTTCTAACATACCTTCTGGAATCGCGGCACAATTAATGGCCACAAAAGGCTGTGTTGCACGCGTTGATTGACTATGAATATATCGAGCAAGTACCTCTTTACCCGTACCACTCTCACCACTAATTAAAATACTGGTCTCACTTTTAGCCACCTTTTTCGCCATCGTTTTTAGCTGTTGCAAAGCCGGATCTGCGACCACAAAATCATCATCACGAGAGGCGTCACGATTAAAATAGATCTTTGCCTTATCCACCAATACACTCGCTTCAAAAGGCTTAACAATGTAATCGACACTGCCCGCCTTCATCGCGTCCACCGCTTGCTCAATCGTTCCGTAAGCCGTCATCAATACCACAGGTAAGTAAGGCTTAATGGCTCGAATACGAGTCATTAAAGTATAACCATCCATGCCATCCATACGAATATCACTAAACACCATTCCGATGTCATCATCCAGTGCAGTCAATGCTTCTTCAGCACTGCTCACCGCAACCACTTCAAACTCATTTAAAGTGAGGGTATCCACCAAGGCTTCTTGCAGTTCCGAATCGTCCTCAACCACTAAAATTTTTGCAATACTCATTCCACCTCCCTAACCGCAATTAATGGCAATCGAATCCCAAATCGAGAACCATGCCCTGTAATGGACTTCACCCAAGCCGTTCCACCATGCGCTTCGGCAATGGCTCGAACCACGGCCAACCCCAAGCCCGTTCCTTTTGCACGGCTGGTATAAAAAGGTTCAAATATTTTTTCAAGCAAATCCTTCTCTATCCCAGGGCCATTATCCACCACAACCAAATCAACTTGCTTTTCTGAAAGCCGATTGACCAATACGTGAATTTGAGCCTGCTCACCCACCACTTCAATCGCATTACCAATCAAGTTTTGCATCGCTGTTAATAGAGCATCCTTATCGCCCATAACAACCAATTTTTCAGTCATCGGCTCAAAAGAGACCTCACTCTCAGAACAGGCGACTTGCGTCTCCACATTGCTCTCAAGTTGCATCATCAGCTCTTGCAACTCAATATACTGTTCAGAACCTTTACCACCGCGCGCGTATTGCAACATATCTTTTACCAACCCCTCAAGGTGATTCAAGCTATGCCGTGCTTTGCCAACAAACTTCTCTCGCTTATCTTCTGTTATGTTGTCCGAGTTTAATTGAGAAACATACAGCAAAGCCGAAGAGAGTGGGGTTCTAATTTGGTGTGCCAAGGAGGCTGCCATCTCACCCATTGAGTGCAAACGTTGATGCCGACTTACATGCGCTTGCAACTCTCTGGCAGAAGTCACATCTTGAATCAATAAAATTTTACCCACACCTTCGTCTAAACACGCTTCTGACAACTGGTAGACCACCTCATCATGCGTAATTAACTCTCCCGCATCATTGGCAATCAAAAATACATTCATGACAACAATATCCCAATCTCTTCCCAAGGCATCCTTACCTAAAATCGCTTCGGCACTTGGGTTCATTTCAGAGACCTGACCCTGCTCATTTAAAACAATCACACCCGCTGGCAATAAATTTAATAAACGACTGAGTCGATCGGCAACTTGACGCTTTTCTTGAACACTTTTCGCCAACTGACTCTGAAGATGCACCACCTGCTCTTGCAAACCATCATATGCATTCGTCAACTGCATAGAGGTTTCGTTAAACAGCTCAAATGCCTGTTCCAGCTCTTTTAATCGACTTTGTTCAACTTCATTTAACACAGGACCATTCCAATTAAGTCAGTTCATATTTTCGAATTTTTTCCACCAATGTGGTTCGATTGGTTTGCAATAGTTTGGCGGCTTGAGAGACATTTCCCTCTGTTTGCCCGAGCGCTTGCTGAATAAGTTGCACCTCCATCTCAACTAAATAGGACTTTAAGTCAATCCCACCTTTCAAATCAGCGGGGGTCATCGCTGGCGTAGATGATTCAACCGTAACGGCTTTAACCTCACCCTCTTCCTGCTCCTTAGGTAATCCCCCCCCCCTATCCTCTTCAGCGAATGCCGTTAATGCTTCAGAGCAGCTTATTGACTTAATTAACTGCGCATCATCAGGAAGAGGGACTTGATACTTCTTAGGTAAATTATCGTAATCAACCGTTAAACCTGGAAATAAAATAGACAACCGTTCAACCAAATTACCCAACTCTCTTACGTTACCCGGCCAAGCGTAGTGCTGTAAAGCGATAAGCGCTTTCTCCGTTAAAGCGGGCGTTTTACGCCCCGCATCTTGTACCTTCTTAAACAAAAATGCCAATAACGCCTCAATATCCTCAGGGCGTTCACGCAAAGAGGGCATTTCAATCGGAAATACATTTAAACGATAAAACAAATCTTCTCGAAACTCACCCGCTTCAATACTATCCTCCAAGCTTCTATGGGTGGCCGCAATCACACGAATATCACACTGAAAACTTTTATTCCCCCCTACTCGCTCATAAGTTCGCTCTTGCAGTACTCTGAGCAGCTTTACCTGCATAGGCAGAGGCATATCACCAATCTCATCCAAAAAAATACTGCCTTTTTCAGCCATTTCAAAACGGCCTTTTCGTGCCGTAATCGCTCCCGTAAATGCCCCTTTCTCATGGCCAAAAAGTTCACTTTCTAACAGCTCAGCAGGGATTGCACCACAATTAATCGGCACAAAGGCTCGACCTGAACGCTCAGACAAGTCATGCAAAGCCTGTGCGACCAGTTCTTTACCTGTACCAGATTCTCCTAAAATGAGTACCGTTGCATCGGTTTGTGCAACTTGCTTAATAAGGGTTTTAACCTGCTGCATCGCAACACCATCGCCCACGAGAGAAGAAAAAACATCTTGAGATACTTGAGACATTTAGCCAGCCGCCATTCATTATTTACAATTTCAACTACCTTTATATAGAGCTTTAAAGTAAATGTCAAAAAAATGACAATCTTTTGAATAGATATAAAAAAACCCACTAAAAAGTGGGTTTAAAAGTCGTTAACAGCAGGTAATTATACCCACTAGAAATACTCTAACGAATTAGTTTTTTTCTTGATCAACAATCTTATTCGACGCAATCCAAGGCATCATTTTACGTAGTTTTTTACCAACTACTTCAATACCATGCTCTTCATTATTACGACGTGCCGCTGTCATAGAAGGATAGTTACTTTGCCCTTCCAAAATAAACTGCTTAGCATACTCACCAGATTGAATATTCGCCAACGCTTCACGCATTGCACGACGAGACTCTTCGTTGATGACTTTTGGCCCTGTCACATATTCACCATACTCGGCATTGTTCGAGATTGAGTAATTCATGTCGGCAATTCCACCTTCAAACATCAAGTCAACAATTAACTTAAGCTCGTGCAAACACTCAAAATAAGCCATCTCTGGCTCATAACCTGCTTCAACTAACGTATCAAAGCCCGCTTTAACCAACTCAACCGCACCACCACACAGTACCGCTTGCTCACCAAACAAATCTGTTTCACACTCATCACGGAAAGTTGTTTCGATAATACCAGTACGACCACCACCAACACCCGACGCATAAGACAGCGCAATCGCTTTTGCGTTACCAGAAGCATCTTGCTCAACCGCAATTAAATCTGGAATTCCGCCGCCACGAACAAATTCCGAACGAACCGTATGCCCTGGTGCTTTTGGTGCAATCATAATGACATCTAAATCTTTACGAGGAACCACTTGGTTATAAATAATGGCAAAACCGTGTGCAAAGGCCAATACCGCACCTTGCTTAATATTAGGCTCGATCTCTTCTTTGTACAAAACAGATTGAAATTCATCTGGCGTTAAAATCATCACCACATCCGCGCCTGCAACCGCCGTTTTTACGTCGGCCGTTTTTAAACCATACCCTTCCGCTTTTGCAATAGAGCTTGATCCTGCACGTAATCCAACAACAACATCAACACCAGAATCTTGTAAGTTACAAGCGTGTGCATGACCTTGAGAACCAAAACCAATGATGGCAACTTTTTTACTTTTAATGATGGATAAATCACAATCTTTATCGTAATAAACTTTCATGTTTGTTATTCCTTAATATTTAATATTTAAAATTATATTTGTAAGCACTTCTCGCCGCGCATTACGCCAACCGTTCCCGATCGTACGGTTTCTAAAATCAGCCCAGGATCAATCACATCAATAAAGGCATCTAACTTAGCCGACTTACCGACCATTTGAACCGTATAAGTGGTCGCCGTTACATCAACAATGTCACCCCGAAAAATATCCACCAACCGCTTATACTCATCTCGTGTATCGCCTGTTGTAGACAGTTTAATCAGCATCAACTCTCGTTCAATGTGCAACCCTTCGGTTAAATCCAGCACCTTAACCACATCAATTAAGCGATTTAAATGCTTCACAATTTGCTCAACTTCTTGAGATGTTCCGCTGGTCACCAACGTTAAACGCGATAAAGAGTCATCTTCCGTCGGTGCAACCGTCAAAGCGTGAATATTGTACCCTCGTGCTGAAAAAAGCCCCGATACACGAGAAAGCGCACCCGATTCATTTTCAATTAGCATAGAAATAATATGTTTCATCTTATTCTCCTATACCAAAATCATTTCATTCAAACCAGCACCCGCTGGAATCATTGGATACACATTCTCTTGCTGGTCGGTAATAATATCGACAAAAACTAAACGATTTTTATACTTTTCTGAAAACACCTCGTCCAGCTGAGCTTGTAGCGTTTTTGGATCATCAATACGAATACCCACATGCCCATAAGATTCAGCCAACTTAACAAAGTCAGGCAACGAATCCATATAAGACATCGAATAACGGCGCTCATAAAAGAACTCTTGCCACTGACGAACCATGCCTAAAAAACCATTATTTAAGCAAATGATTTTGACCGAAAGTCCATACTGCAAACACGTCGACAGCTCTTGAATGTTCATTTGAATCGAACCTTCACCCGTAATACACACAACCGTCTCATCAGGAAACGCCATCTGAGCGCCCATAGCCGCAGGCAAACCAAAGCCCATTGTGCCCAAACCACCCGAATTTAACCAACGACGTGGTTTATCAAACGGATAGTATTGCGCAGCAAACATCTGGTGTTGACCCACATCGGATGAGACATAAGCCTTACCATCGGTGCTTTTCCAAACCGCTTCAACCGCCGCTTGCGGCTTAATTTTAGCCCCTGTGCTGTCATAACGAAGACAGTTTGTTGCACGCCAGTCTTCAATTTGACTCCACCAATCGTCCAATGCGGCCTGATCCATGCTCAATTCTGTTCTCTCTAGCACACGCAACATTTCTGTTAGCACCTGCTTAACAGGACCCACAATAGGAATGTCGACTAACACATTTTTAGAAATCGAAGCAGGGTCAATGTCCACATGAATAATCTTGGCATCAGGACAAAACTTCTCTAAATTCCCTGTTACACGGTCATCAAAACGTGCGCCAATCGCAATAATCAAATCACTATTATGCATGGTTAAGTTTGCTTCATAAGTACCATGCATTCCCAACATTCCAACAGACAGGTTATCAGAAGCAGGAAATGCCCCTAACCCCATCAATGTCTGAGTAATTGGAAAGCCTAATTTACGCGTCAACTCAATCAACTCATCAGAGGCATCACCTAAAATGACCCCTCCTCCTGTATATAAAACCGGTTTTTTGGCCGAAAGCATCATTTCAACTGCTTTCTTAATTTGTCCACCGTGTCCTTTTGTTATAGGCAAATAGGAGCGCATCTCAACTTCTTGTGGGAATGCATACGTGCTTTTGGCGTTTTGTACATCTTTTGGAATGTCGATGACAACGGGGCCAGGTCGGCCTGTTGTGGCTAGGTAAAACGCTTTTTTGAGCGTACTAGCAAGTTCATCCACATTCTTAACCAAGAAGTTGTGTTTTACGATTGGTCTTGTAACGCCAACGGTATCAATTTCCTGAAAGGCATCCAGTCCAATCATTCCTGTCGGAACCTGACCTGTGATACAAACCAACGGAATCGAATCCATATAAGCGGTCGCAATGCCTGTCACAGCATTGGTCGCCCCTGGGCCTGACGTTACAAGAACCACTCCTGGTTTACCTGTAGAACGAGCATAGCCATCGGCCGCATGCACGGCCGCTTGCTCGTGACGCACCAAAATATGGCTTAAATTTTTCGCGTCTGTATCTAGGGCATCATAGATCGGCAATACTGCTCCACCCGGATACCCCCATAGATGTTCTACACCCTCATCTTCCAAATAATGAATCAGAATTTGGGCACCAGTCATTTCCACAACATTGGTCCTTTTTTTAAAATGTTAAGTAAAAAATTCCCCCGCCCTTTTTCAAGCGTGGAAAAAAGAGAATTATATAAGATTTAAGGACTATTTTGAAACGAATTAGACGCTTTTAATCCAGTTTTATCAAATCAACAAGCTTTGCTCAATGAAAGCGCCTCTTATTTAAAAGAGAGGGGGGGGGAAATTTTTTAAACAACATCAAAATACTTACTTTCAATATTCAACAAAACCCCATAAAATGCTTATTAAACAACCCCCCTCTTATCTCCCTATAAAAGACTGTCCTAGATGTCCCGACAAAAAGGCACTCATAAATGACCACTCAAGCAAAAGAAGACAGTAAAGTCTCAACTCAAGAAGCTTCAACCCAAGGGCTTACCAGTACACAAGCGGCAGAACGCTTGCAACAATATGGCCTCAATGCGCTGCAAGAAAAAAAACGGTCGGCTCTATTGCGTTTACTGAGTTATTTTTGGGGTCCAATCCCATGGATGATCGAAATAGCGGCTATTTTGTCGGCCTTAGTTCAGCACTGGCCTGATTTTTGGATCATTATAGGGCTATTAATTTTTAATGCGGGTATTGGTTTTTGGCAAGAATTTACCGCTGGCAACGCGGTCGATGCGTTAAAAAAACAGTTGGCGCTAAAAGCACGAGTATTGCGCGACGGTCAATGGCAAGAGATAGACGCCCAACAATTAGTACCAGACGATATCGTCCGTATTCGCTTAGGGGATGTCATTCCCGCAGATGTGCAATTAATTGAAGGCGATTACCTAGACATCGACCAATCCGCCCTAACGGGAGAGTCCCTCTCTGTTACCAAACAACTTGGTGATACCGCCTATTCAGGTACCGTTGTAAAACAAGGGGAAACCATTGCCAAAGTGACCGCAACGGGCGAGCAAACTCAGTTTGGTAAAACCGCCAATTTAGTTAAACAGGCGAGCACAACCTCACACTTTCAAAAAGCCGTATTAACCATCGGAAACTACCTAATCTACGTCAGCCTAACTCTGGTCGTTATCCTAATCTTAGTGCAATTACATCGCGGTACACCGTGGCTGGAACTGGTGCAGTTTGCCTTAATTTTAACCGTTGCCTCAATTCCAGTCGCCATGCCAGCGGTATTATCCATGACAATGGCTGTTGGAGCCGTCGTACTCTCCAAACAAAAAGCGATCGTGACACGACTGGAGTCCATTGAGGAAATGGCCAGTATGGATTTACTCTGCTCCGATAAAACAGGCACATTAACCCAAAACCGCCTTACCCTAGGCAAAATAGAACAATTTTATGCAACAGATGAACAGCATGTTTTGCTCATGGCGGCACTGGCTTCCAAAGCGGAAAACAAAGACGCCATTGATCAAGCCATACTGGATGGGCTCAAAAATAAAACCGATCTTAAATCGTACCAACAAAATCACTATGTTCCTTTCGATCCAGTGCATAAACGCACCGAAGCCACCGTAACAGATAATAATCAAGGGCAAACCTTTCAAGTCTCCAAAGGGGCTCCCCAAGTCATTATGCAGATTTCAAACTTAACCAATGAAGAGGCCCTAAGAGCTGAACACGTTACTCATGATTTTGCCAAACAAGGTTATCGCTCCTTAGGAGTGGCCTGTAAAAAACAAGGGGCTAAACAGTGGACATTCTTAGGCGTTATCTCACTATTTGATCCTCCTAGAGAAGATTCGGCAGAGATGATTGCCAATGCCAAAAAACACGGCGTGAGCATGAAAATGTTAACTGGCGACAATCAAGCCATTGCACAACAGATCTCTAAAAAACTCGGGCTTGGTGTCAATATCTTTCCCGCTAACACGCTTTCTTTAGATAAAAACAACCACTTTGATCACAATAATGGAGATCGTATCGAGCAAGCGGATGGGTTCTCAGAAGTCTTTCCTAACCATAAATTTGGTATCGTTAAATCACTTCAAGAACGCAACCACATTATTGGTATGACAGGGGACGGGGTAAACGATGCCCCCGCACTAAAACAAGCCTATGTAGGAATTGCCGTGAGTGGTGCAACCGATGCCGCCCGAGCTGCCGCAGACTTAGTACTCACCGCACCCGGACTCTCGGTCATTATTAATGCCATTGAAGAAGCGCGACGCATATTTGAACGCATGAATGCTTATGCCATTTACCGAATCTGCGAAACCATTCGAATCATGTTTTTTGTTGTCCTAACGATGATATTTTTCGATTTCTACCCAATTACAGCCATCATGATTATTCTCCTCGCGTTTCTCAACGACGTTCCCATTATGTCAATCGCCTATGACCGCACCGTCTTAGAGAGCAAGCCCGTTCGCTGGAACATGAGCCAAATTATAACCGTCGCAACCGTAATGGGCATCGTCGGGGTACTGGGTAGCTTTGGTATGTTGCTGCTTGCAATGGACTGGCTCAAGCTTGATGTCGCACAAATTCAAACATACGTATTCTTAAAAATGGCCGTGGCAGGTCATCTTGTGCTGTTTGTTGCTCGCACCAAAGATTACTTTTGGAAACAGCCATGGCCTGCCCCCATCATGGTATGGTCCGCTCTCATTACAAAACTAGCCGCCACACTCCTCGCCGCCTATGGCTTTGACATAATGACCGCCATTACGTGGCCTGAAATTGCACTTATTTGGGGTTACTCTATCGCTTCGGCACTGTTAACAGACATCGTCAAAGTTCAAGTTTATCGACATTTAGAGAAAAATACGTCAGAACGCCGTGCATAAAAATAAAGCACAAAAAAACCAGCCTAAAGCTGGTTTTTTTGTAAGTAACAGTGGTCTAAGACTTAAAAAGTTAAACCATTTGTCCTGGGTAAGCCTCAATACCGGGATTATTTTTAACCCCCTTAAGCTTAGGATGATTCACTTTTTTCAGCTTCATATCCGATTTATGGTTACGCAAATAATCTGCCGCCACATCCCACATCAAGCGACCTTCACCTACAGCCTCCACTTGCGCCCAACCCGCAACAGAGTAAGTCTTACTCGCTTCCAGTGGTGTGCCGTCATCAAGACGCATCTCTGAAATACGATTGCCTAATGAAGCGTTCGGTTCACAAGTGTAGTCCATTCCGCCAAGGCGCACCATGTCACCACCCGACTGTAAGTAAGGGTCTTTTTGGAAGAGGTTTTCACAAATCCCTTCTAAAATATCTTTCATTTGTGCACCCGTCACTTCAGACTTATACGTTTCACCATACGTCATCGAGGTTTCATCCATAACACGTTCCATGGTAATCATCTCACCCGCTAAAACAGACGTCCCCCAACGAACCCCAGCAGACATCGCAATTTGGGTATCATGCTCTTCACGCAGTGAATTCACAATAATTTGATCCCATGTCCCCATAAAGTTTCCACGACGATAAAGCGTGTCTTCGGCTACCGCCAACTCTTCGCCCATAATCTCACCATAGGTTTTCCCTAAACGCTCTTTATTATAAGCGCGTGATGGATCTCTGGATTCGATAATATTGGTATCATATTTTTTAGTGTAAAGATGCTTAATAAAAGTGTCCACTTCCGCATCAGCCGCTAATACATTAGAGAATACCGGCAGTAAGTTATAGTGCACACCTCTTAATTTTCCATTCTGGATATCCAAATCCATCACACCCACAAACTTACCATTTGATCCCGCATTGGTCACATGACACACGCCCCCTTCAGGGGTTTTAACTGGAATGGTTTTCGCCACACCATCGTGAGTATGTCCACCAAAAATGGCATCAATTCCGCTCACACGAGAAGCCATTTTAATATCAACATCCATACCATTATGCGAAATCATCACAACCGCAGCGACCTTCTCTTCTGCACGGATCTTATTCACCGTCTCTTGAAGATCACCTTCACGTAAACCAAATGACCAATCAGGAAAGTTGGATTGTGGGTTGGCATTTGCCGTACGAGGGAAGGCTTGCCCAACCACGGCAATACGCTCACCATTTACAATTTTAATGGTGTAAGGCTTAAACGCTCGCGCCTCATCTTCATCATACAATCCCATACCTTGATGCTCATCCACCATGTCAAGGTACTCATCACCAAACAGAGCGTCCTCCTTAATACGAAGGTTTTGCGCTAAAAACTCACCTTTAAAGGCGTTTAAATTCTTCAAAACTTCCGCTTCATGGTAAGTAAATTCCCAATGCCCCGTCATAATATCAACCCCCAACAAATTGGAAGCTTCAACCATATCCATACCACGAGTAAACAGTGCCGTTCCCGAACCGTGCCATAAATCGCCACCATCCATCGTTAACGTATTGTCACGCCCACCAGCTTGCTCACGTAATTTATCCAACAACGTTTTAATATGTGCAAAGCCACCCACTTTACCGTATTGCTCAGAAGCATCTTGAAAGTTTAAGTACGTAAATGCATGCGCTAACGGCGTATTCTCTTTAACACCAATCTCCTTCAACAGCTTATGGCCCACAACATGAGGCAATTTACCGTAAGCAGGTCCCACCCCTAAATTCACATTTGGTTCACGAAAATAAATGGGGTTTAACTGTGCGTGTGTATCCGTAATGTGCAACAAACGAACCTTCCCTTTTAATGGAAGATTATAAATATCAGCCGTGGCTTTTGAGGCCGCAACCGTATTAGCACCACCCGACATAGCACTTGCTGTTCCTGGTAACATTCCAGCTGCAGCAGCCATAGACATAACATGAAGAAATTCGCGACGGTTTAAAGACATAAGGTACTCCGTAATAATAACAAGCCCACCAAATTGTGGGGTTTATAAAAACATGAAACCAATGTAAAAGCTCTCTACACGAAAGTCAAATTAAGGAATGTTATGTCTATATTAGAAAAAACTTATGTCACAATACTACAAACCTATGAAATACCTGATGGCGCAGTCTATGACACTCAAAAAAGAGGGGAGGGGGAAGAATTTTTTAGATGAACATTTTTTGCTCCAAAGCTCTCTCTCTTGAGCCAGCTCAACTAATACCCCCCTTATCCAATAAACCCGATGCTTTCACGCTTTACGACATCTAACATTCATATGACTTACTGAGTTTACACCCTTTTCAAACTCAAGTATTTCAGGTGAGATTCTGAATTTATAGCCCTTGATATTCAAAAATATGACAGGGGTTTGTTTGTTGGACTGTTTTATTAAGGGGGGAGAATTTTTTTAGGTTGAAAAACGTCTATTAGAGAGCATGCACAATATGGATAATCTACTGATTTTACAAAGGTAACCACATGATAACTATTTTAAGAATGCCGTCCGATTTACCGCTAATCTCACCACACCTACCCCCTTCTGAATGACATTCACCTGATGGCATTAAGTTAAAGTCGACACTGACCCCAGTTATTAATTTAATGTTGTTTTGTTGAACCAAGGGGGGGGGAATATTTTGGATTAAAAATTCTCCCCCCCCTATCCAATACGACTGGTATTTTACTATTTTAACGCGCCCAAAATTCAGATGAATTGCGGAGTTTATACCCTTTTTAAAACCAAAGAATTCAGGTGAACTTTTGAATTTACAGCCTTTGATATTCAAAAATATGGCTGGGGTTTGTTAAGCTGGTTTATTG
>WFNQ01000125.1 GCA_015488565.1 Thiomicrorhabdus sp. | reverse complement strand
TAACAATCCGACTTTATGTTTAATGATTTTTTGATTACTATTAATCATTGTGAGTTTCCTTCGTTTTGATTGATGATTGAACACCTTCATATCAAAACGAGGAACTCGCTCTTTTTCAAGAGCTGTGTCAGATTAAGTCGTAACTTTTACATATTATCTAAACAAACAAAATACGAAGAACTAAGTTGTGTTGGTTTACTGCCCGATGAAAACTTACTCGAAGCGGTCATTGAGATTAAAAAACCATTTGGCTACAAAGGCAACCTTTGTTCCGAAGGCAGTAAAGAGTATGTGTCATTTTATATTGACTATAACGATGGCGCAGGATTTGTCTCCATTGGCGCTGCCGCCTCAGTTACTGTTCACGACCTAACGTTTGTAAATGAAGATAATCTTTATTATTCTGTTAGGCAAAACTTCATACCAGAAGAGTACCTTAACTGTGACACGCCTCAAATTGTTAAAGTAAGAGCCATTCTTTCTTGGGAACAGATCCCTACTGGTTCAAACTACACGCCGGTATGGGGTAATGTGGTTGAGCGATGGGTTCAAATTAAACCCAAATCAACAGGGGTTATTTTTTATCCGATTCCACCACTCTTCCCAATTCCTGACGACAAACCTTTCCCCTTTAAAGGGTTTAACCAAGTTACATTATCACCAAAAGAAATAGCTTCTCCTACACCACCGATTCCCCCTTTTCCATCCCTCAGTCAATTTATAATGACAGGAGATAAATCGGAAATCAAAGCACTGGTACTCAAAACGATCGAAGCTGAAGAAAAAATTAAAGAAGCAGGCAATGTTGAAACTGAACGCTTTGAATTTAATACTCTCATGATGGAAAACCCAAACTACTTTGGTGCAATAAGCTCCTCTCAAGACAGCACTGAAATATTAAATTCCGTTTACAGTTTGCCACAATCCACTATGGAATTAATGCTTCCCAAACTGGAGATAAACCCTGACTGGCTTATCCCCGTCAAACCGATGCTCTACAACACAACGTTTGAAGAGTTAAAATGTATCGGACTTCGTCCTGAAGAGGATTTATTAGAAGCGATCATCGAAGTTAAAAAATCTTCTGGATTTAGTGGTGATTTGTGTACATTAGGAAGCACACAATACGTTGCTTTTTACATTGATTTCCATGATGGTTCAGGTTATCAATATATTGCAACCTCCTCCATTGCGGCACATGACATCCCTGAGGCGAATGACAAACACCTGTCTTACGCAGTAAAAGCAACCATTGGCAATATCTCGTCAAAACTACAGTCTTGTACTGTTGAAAATATCGTAGAAGTGAAAGCAATCCTATCTTGGAACCAAGATCCTACTCCCTTTGGCCATCTGTATACACCAACATGGGGTAATGTTTTGACCAGACACGTTCAAATAAGACCTAAAGATGGTGCGAGTGTTAAATGTGATATTGAAATCATCAATCATGTCCATACCGATGATATTGATCAAATCAGCAGTCAAAAAGGACTGGCAATTAAAATTAATTCCTCTGGCAGTGCTGTTCCCTATGTATTTGATCGACCTTTTGGTGGAACTATTGCATGTTGGGGAAATGTAAGCATTCCAGATGGAGCATTCTATCGTTTCCTTTACAGTGATAACAATGGTTTATCATGGAACAATATTACAGACAGACGTATTGCTCGAAATCCATCACCATGGATTATCACTCAATCAAGAACCCCTGACAGTGACGGCTGGTTTAGTATTAATGACTACAAGACTGATATCGCCAATTACAGTCTAACAGCGCTGCTCCACTGGAATAGTCGAGGAAAAAATGGGGACTACCTACTTAAACTTGAAGTAGTAAAAGCGGATAAAACAACGTTGTTATGTGTCGATGAAAGTGCGATCAAGCTCGATAATAAAGGCATTGACCTCTTTGAGTTTGGTGGAACGCCAGCACCATTACCGGCGAAAGGTGTCGTTGTAAAAGACAGTAGCGGCCAATATAAAAAATGCGAAAGCTTTAACGGCTCAGAAAGTATTGAGGTGTTCGGTAATTTTAAAGACGATTACTTTTCAAGCTTTAGCCTAAAAGTATTCGGAGGAAATATTGCTATCTCAGGCAGTGCAACCATTGCCTCTGGCAGATATGATGCTCCCGTCCCCGGTGTCCTTAACAGTACGGGAACCGTTGGTGCTTATAATGGGGGTATGGGTACAAAATTAACCACACTAAACTTGTGTACCATTCCACAAACGCCAGCGAAGGTTAAGTGTGCTTATGGCATCCGACTTTACGTATCTGATAGAGCCATTGTTGGGTCTGTTAGAGGGTATGAATTCGACACATCAAGTCATGGTGCCAGTGCCTATGTAACATTTAACTGGGATACAAGCGGTTGTTAATATCTATTTAACCATGACTCCTAACTGACATCTCAAGTTTCTTTTGAGGTGTCTTCACTTTTTTTCATACGCGGATTCTGTGCTACAGAAATAGGTTTATTTGGAATAATACGCCACCTAGGCATGTGCCATTTTGCACCGACCAAGGTTGGGCTATCTACGCGTTTTTTTGCGACCAAACAGTACACATTTCCAAACTGCAGCCCCCATTTTGACAACCGCTGTTCTATCCATTCCAACAAAGCAATTCGGCGTGTCTTTTGTTCTCTTTGCGCAAAACAGGTAACCGTGCTGTAACGTTGTAACTGTATGTCATACCCCAGCACCTCCAACCACATTTTAATTTGGCTCAAACGCGTCAGCTGTGCTTGCCTAAAAAGTGTCTCTTTTTTAAAGAAGCGAAAACGCATGACCAAGCAACCAAATGGATTAAAACCCGTAATCACAATGTGCCCTTCTGGTCGCAACATCGCATCCACCTGTCTTAATAAGTAGTACGGATCGGCGGCAATTTCCAAACTGTGAGGCAATAAAACCACATCCACACTCTCTTTGGCAATGGGCAAATAATCTAAATCGGCTTTTACAAAATGACAATGGGGGTCAAATTGTTCCCCCCCCTCCTCTTTTAGCTCCGAAGCCAACAACACTTTATATTGAATACGGCTTTCTGACATCATACTTTTTAGGGTTGGCGCACCCAATTGCACACAATAATAGCCAAATAAGTTTTTAATAGCATCGTCTAATAATCGTTTTTCTTGTTCAAAAATGGCTCGTCCATTTAACGTAAACGCCCAGTGATTTAAAGCCTGCTGAAATCCTTGATTCACATCACTCTCCTAAGGAAGCTCTTTTCAAAATCCTGCATTTCCAAGCAGTTTAGGTATAAAATACTTCAAATTATAACAATTGCGCTGTTTTTTCGATATGAAAATCATTGGAATTCCTGCTCTCGTTGGCAGCTATGACAACTATATTTGGGTACTTTACCAAGATGCTGACGCATGGGTCATTGACCCAGGTGAATCACAACAAATCATCGATTTTCTGACTCAGCATCATTTAATGCTACAAGGTATTTTAATTACCCACCATCACTTTGATCATACGGATGGGATTGCAACACTAAAACAGCACTATCCAACGGCCACGGTATTCGGCCCTCAAAAAACAAAAAATCCCTTCATTCAAGTTCGCCTTAAAGAGAAAGATACCATTCCTCTTTTTAATGACTTTATTCTAACGGTGCTGGATACCCCCGGTCACACGCCAGATCACATTAGCTATTACAATGAGCAGGCGCTATTTTGTGCCGATACCTTATTTACAGCGGGTTGCGGGCGTTTACTAGGCGGTACAATAGAAGAATTTAGTCAATCCTTGCTTAAATTAAGGGCACTGCCAGATGCAACGCCCTTCTATTGTGCGCATGAATACACCGAAGACAATCTTAACTTTGCGATTCAAGTCGAACCAAACAACCCCATACTACAGCGGCGATTAGCGGATTTCAGCACACAATATCCCGCGCCACTCACCCACTCTCAAGGCCAATTAAAAACAGAAAAAGAGACCAACCCTTTTTTACGTTTTGATTGCCCAGAAATCAAGCAGCAACTTTTAAAGCGTGGAGCAGAAGATTCGCCAGCCAGCTTATTTAAAACCCTGCGTGATTGGAAAGACCAATACGACCAACAAAGCTAAAATGATAATGAAAAATAAAGCCTTACACTCAAAAACTTCTTTTTATTCTGCCTCAAAGTCCCCTTTCAAACTGTTGGGGATTGGCATTTTATTCAGCTCATTTCTCTTATCGGGTTGCATCTCATTGCCTTTGGTCTCTTATGAACCGCCCAAGCAAAGTATACCGACTGAAAACAGCAAATATTCTTTTACACCAACGCTTATCACCCCGCCTTCAAGCCCTCTTTATATTTCACATAAAACCGCAAAAAAAATGCCTGATGTGACCTCTGAAGAGCAACATAAATCAGACATAAATCGTACTTTTTATCCTATTATTTGGCAAGAAATGCAACACCAATTTCACCTATCTATTGAGCACTTGGGTAAATACGATAGACATATCGATGTTTTTCGAAAAAAACCAAACTATTTAAAAACTGTTACTCTGCGTGCAAAACCCTATCTTCACTATATTTTGACTCAAGTTCAACTTAGAGATATGCCTTACGAAATTGCTTTACTGCCAATGATTGAAAGTGGATTTAGACCAACCGCACGTTCAAATAAAGAGGCAAGCGGGCTATGGCAGTTTATTCCCAATACAGGGCGTTTATACGGGCTTGAACAGAACTGGTGGTATGACGGCCGTCAAGATGTGATTAAAAGCACACAAGCCGCATTGGATTATTTGCAATCACTGTATCGTATTAATAATAATGATTGGCTATTAGCATTAGCCTCCTATAACGCTGGGCCAGGCAACATCCGAAAAGCCATACGAAAATACCACAAAAAACAGCCACAACAGAAGGCGCAGCCTAACTATTGGGATATTCAGCCTTATCTGCCTAAAGAAACCCAAAACTATGTACCAAAACTGTTAGCCGTATCCCATGTTATCAATCATTCTGACCTGTTTAATGCCGAATTAGAGCCAATTGACAACGTACCTTTTTTTGCGGCTGTCCCTCTGCCAAAACAGATTCACTTAAAAAAAGCGATTCAATTAGCAAAGGTGTCTGAAACAACCTTTAACCAACTTAATGCAGGTTATTTGTCACAAATTACCCCCCCTAATGGTGATTATCATCTTCTGCTTCCGCTGGATAAAGTCGAACATTTTCAAAATATGATTGCCTCAAACCAAGAGTTGTTTACTATTCAATGGCAAAAACACAAAATTAAACGCGGTGAAAGTTTAGGGCTCATTGCGCAACACTATAAAACCTCTCAAAAAGAGATCCAAAAACTAAACAATCTAAAAAGCCACCGAATTAGAGCAGGGAAAACACTCTTAATTCCCATACCAAGCCGTACTCAAACAACAAAAACAACTCAACTGGCTAAAGTAACCACAAAACAGAACAGACAAGTCACCAAAAAAATACATAAAGTACGAGCGGGTGAGTCTCTTTGGCGCATTGCACGCGCTTACGGTATCAGTGTAAAGAGTCTAAGTCGTTGGAATAACCTCTCTCCCTCAAAACCGCTTAAACTAGGAATGAAACTGACCATTTGGCAGAAAAAACCAACCTCAAAAAACGCTACCTTCGCGCACTACAAAATACAAGCGGGTGACAGCCTATGGAAAATTGCCCGTAAAAATAGTATTTCAACGAAGACACTTGCAAAGTATAATAGCCTCTCCCTCAAAGCCTACTTAAAACCTGGGCAACTATTAAAAATTCCAATTTAACAGGGCCACAGATAGTGTATACAAAAATAACATGACCAAACTCATTCAGCGCCCTCAAGGATACGCACTCCCTACCCTCTTAAAAATAGCTCTGAAAATGATAGGGGGGGGGATATTTTTTCTCTCTCTTTTTTTAGCAAGCTCTCTTCCAGCTCTCGCCCAAAATAAATCGCTAACCTCATCGCAACAAGACTTTTTAGATGCCTATCAAGCGATTCTACAAAATGATCGTAAAGGCATTGCACGTTATAAACGTAAATTAAAAAACTATACGCTCTATCCCTACGTGCTGTACCACGACTATCGACGCAATTTTAAGGACACACCCAAGCACCTTATTAAACAGTTTATTGCCGATGACAAAAATGGCTATTTAAGCCATCAACTATACAAGAAATGGCTCACACACCTAGCTAAAATAGGCTATTGGACCACCTATTTAGAAGAGTACACCCCACAAAAAAGCCTCACATTACAGTGTTATCACATTCAGGCCTTAGCAAACCGAAAACAACTTAAAACCGCACTCAAATACGCCAAACCCATCTGGGAGAACAACATCAGATTAAATGCGGCCTGCCGTCCTTTGGACAAACTTTTAAGAAAAAATAAACAGCTTACTGGCACAATGGTTTGGAATCGCATTAGTTTGGCGATGAACAAACGCAAAACCACGCTGGCCAAAAAGTTAAGCAAAGACCTCTCTAAAAAAGAACAAAAAATGTTTCAATTTTGGCTTAAGGTCTATCGTCAACCCCAATTAGTGGCCAAACCACTGCCCAGTTTTTTATCCCCCCCTATCCGTAAAAAGGTCTTTACCCAAGGCATTCGCTATTTAGCCTCAAAAAATCCTTCACTGGCTAAAAAGTCACTCGAAAAATATTACAAACAGTACGGGTTAAACCGAGATCAATACCTAACGTTGAATCAAAAAATCGCATTAAGAACCGCTTATCGCTATGCGCCACAAGCCAAAGATTTTTTAAACGAAGTAAACACCAACGGCCATAAAACCGCAGAGACCTTACGCTGGCAAGCGCAAATTGCGCTCAAGCAATCCAATTGGCTCGACTTACTGGATACCATTGAACTAATGCCGCCAAAAGACCAAGAAGCCAAACAGTGGGTCTACTGGAAAGCCCGCGCGCTTGAAGCCACTAAGCAAGTGAAAGCCGCCCAAGCGCTTTACCGAAAACTAGCTAAAAAGCGAAATTACTATGCCTTTTTATCGGCCGACCGCCTAAACTTACCCTATCAATTTAATCCCAACCCCGTTAAAAAAGTAGACACCAGCACACTGATTCGCAAATACCCCGAACTACAACGCATTCAAGAGTTACTCGCCATTGATTGGCCATTGAGCACCAAACGAGAGTGGTATCAACTGCTCAATAAAGTGGATAAAGATGAATTTTATGTCGTCGGAATTTTAGCCAACCAATGGGAACAACACGCGCAAGCCATACGTTCCATGGCTAAAGCCAAAGAGTGGAATGCTTTACACTTAAGGTTTCCAACCCCATATAAAGAACCAGTGATGCAACATGCCGAAAAAAACAACATTGATCCCGCTTGGATTTATGGCATTATGCGTCGTGAAAGTGCCTTTTCAGTCGATATTAAATCCCCCGTAGGTGCAACGGGACTCATGCAAATCATGCCTAAAACGGCCAAATATGTGAGTAAAAAACTAGGGGGGGGAAATATTTCTTACAAAAAACTCACGCAAGCTGAAAATAACATTGAACTCGGTAGCGCCTACTTAAACTACCTCAATCAAAAATACAACGGCAACAAGGTATTGGCCACCGCCGCCTATAACGCAGGGCCAAGTCGGGTTGACCACTGGGTATCCGAAAGCCTTTCGCTTCCAGCAGATCAATGGATTGACTCCATAACCTTCAGCGAAACCCGTGCTTACGTTAAAGCCGTTTTAGAGTACACCACCCTCTTTAAATCGCTACTCAATCAAAAGTACGACCGTTTAAGCGATGTCATGCCCGATATAGGGGGTAGCCCCACTCAAACAATAGACCCAAAACACCCCTAATATTTTCTACTACAGAGTATTTCTTTCGGGGGATTAGGATAAAAACAACCAAGCATTTAATTTATTATGTATATAATCTGGCGACAGCCTTTCTTGCTCTAGTCTGGTGTTGGTATAATGTCTATTTTTTAAGTCTAAAAAAAGTTGTGCTTCACTCTCTGTTAAACATTGAGGTAAATTCTCTAAAGGCTTTGGTTCAAGAACCATTCTGTCTTCATGCTGTTTAATGGTTTCTGAATCCATCATAATGGCTTTTACGGTGTTCAGTTTGGCTCGAACATCGCTTAAAATATTTAGCCCCCAGCTATCAATGTCTCCCCAATAGGCCACTTGCTTGGATTTAAGCCAATTTGCATCCATCCAGCTTACGTTTTTTCCACCACCAAATACGGCGATGGTGTCTTTCATAAAAGGCAGACCCAGCCCTGATTGCATATTTTCTACGACCAAAATATGGGTCGCGGGCAGGGCATGTTCTCGTAAAACATCGCTATGAAGTTGCATAACAGGAAAGCCAGCAAGACTTGCTTTGGCCTCTTTACAAAGTGGGCGAACAGTCAGCCATCCTTTGGGATTTTTAAGACAACCAAGCCACTCAAGCAACCCGCCATTTTCGGTAATGGCATCATTGTGTAATGCATCCAATATATCTGATATGAGTGCTTGATACGTTTCTAAAAACTTGGTGTCTACGCCCACTAAAGGCAGTGCCCGTAGATATTGCCCAACCCCCATTTGAAAAGATAACTGCGGAATTAAACGGCTCAGCAATTCGGCATCAGACAAGTGCATTTGCTCTACCGTTTTTAAATGTTTTACCAAGGTGGGATAGAGCGCTTCACTTATCAAGAGCATTGGCGCCATGTTTGCCATCCATTTTTCACTTCGCTGATGCGCTTCTTTACCAACAAACTCAATCAGTTCTTTAAGGTTTTCAAGCTCAAAAAAGGTGGGGACGTTTTGTTCTGAAATCGCTCGGTAATGTCGAGATTCCCAATGGATTTGTTTTTGAACGGGATACCAGCGCCATTCCGTAATAAAGGCTTGAAAGTGCGCCATGTCTGCAATAGCTGAACGTCCTGAGGGAGGTTTGAGTCCGATGCGAATGGGGAAAGGGGTTCGATTTAAAAGACGTGCTTTTAAACGGGGTTCATTGTTCCATTCCCGTTTTAAAATCAATGTTTTTATTTCTGAGGGTAATAATCCCCAAGAGGAATTAGAAGAATTGATCGCCATTATTCAATCCCTGCACTGGCTTCTATTTCAATACCAAGAGCGCTTGCCTCTCTGTTGGCTTTTTGTTCACGTTCTTGTTTTAGCTGGCGATCAATTTCCTCCCAAGTCACTTCACAAAGATGGCTTTCATGTTTTTCTGGATCGCGTTCTGCAATAAGCAATGAACGGGCAGATTCTCTTGCAAGGTTAAGGTTTTTATAGGGCGTAATTAAATTAACATGGATATGCAATTCTTTAAAAACCCGAAGCACTCTACGGCTCACGGCTTCTGCGGTATTGGAAAATGCCTCATCTAAAAATACTGTACTGTAAACGGGTCGGTCAAATCCATCGGGGGTTAAAACATACGCCAAACTTGCGGCAACAATGGTGCCAGCAAACGACTCTTTTTCTCCTCCCGATTTACCACTTGAGGACTCTAAAACATCACGAACTTCATTTGTTTTAGCGTCTAATTCTTCTGCATAAAATAACATTTGATAGCGTGGATCAAGTAAACGCATACTTTCTAACGTGCCAGAGGTACTTGGGTTACACGCTTTTTCCAATATTTCGATCACTTGCTTTAACTGTTGAAAACGAGTTTCATAATCGTCACTGGTTGCCTGACTGAGCACTTTGGAGATATGCCGATTAAACGCGATTACATGAGGGTATTTTTCGATTTTTGTACCAAGTTTAAGGTGTGAGCCTAACCGAAACTCGGTTCGTGTTAACACTTGATTAATGGTCTTAATTCTTTCAAGTATATCATCTCGTTCGGACTCAAGACGTTGTCGAATACGTGCTAATGATTGTGTTGCATGTTTATTTAATCGCTTGGTAAATTGCTCTACCAAACTTGGAAGCCCTTCTTTTTCAAGCTGCTGTAAATGCTCAAGATATTCATCAAGGCTCGCCATATCACAACGCCAGTCTGTCGCAATCACTTCCCACTTTTGGCGAAATGAAGACATGATGCCGATGGCGGTACTTTCGTAACGACTTTTATCTGTTCGACGTTTTTCCAGCGATTTTTCAATCGTTTGTCTAACGCGATATTCTAATGAGGAGACTTTTTCAAGATCACTCTCTTGCAAGGTTCCAATTCGTTTATCAAGCAAAGCGCACACAATATCGTTTAAGCCTTGTTTTGCTGCGTTTGCCGCTATTTTTTGTTGCGTCTCTGCGTCACTCAATTTACCTTTTAACTCACCTTCACGAATTTTACGCTGTTCTTTTGTGGCTCTAATTTCTGCAAGCGCTTGCTTTGCTTGCTCCCAACGCTGTCTGGCTTTTTCAAGATTGCTTCCTGCCAACTCTAGTGTTTGAATTTCTTCCTGCATTTGTGCTATTTTTGATTGCCAGTAAGGTGCATTAATGTCATCCCATTGGTATTCCTGCAATGTTTTCCAAAGTGATTCACGCGCTCTTATTGCATCCAAATCATCTCGTGCTTTTTCGACGGATCGTAAGGTATCCGCCACTTGTTGCCTTAATGTTTTTTGATCGCTTGTTAGCATGGCCAATCGAGATTGGTTGGAAAACCCCAATTGCCAACGACGTCGATCATCAATATTGTGTTGGTCTTTTTTTTCAAATCGACCTTTTTCCATGTGCACCAATCCCTGCTGGGTCATCGAAAAAGGGGTGGTGTCTAATGCTTCGGTTGACGAAACACACTGTAAATCAAACCGAGCTAAATGTTTTTTAAGCCACTCTCTATAAGGGTGCTTACGCCAAGCAAGCTTTTTTAAAAAACCATTATGTTTAAAGTCTGTGTGTTTGGTATGGTGTCGAACCACTTGAATGCGCACGTGCAATCCCGTATGTCGTGCATTGAGCCAATGGGTTACCATCGAAAAACACGCTTCAGGAACGGCTAAGGTGGTTCGTAAGCCACCTAAAGCTCGTTCAATAGCACCTTGCCAATGAGATTGTGACTCTTCAACATCAATGAGCTCTCCAATAAAAAGGCATTTCTCTTGATCCATGCCCAGCGATTCAACCAGTTCATCACGCAACTGTTGAAACCTGATATCAACGTTTGAATTTGGACGCGCTGCGATTTCTAACCGCTCTTTTTCAATCTTTTTTTCTTGTGTTTGATAAAGAGAAAATTGCGCACTCACCTCTGCAAAGTGATCCTGTGCCACATGATTATCATTTTTGATGCCACTTAGTCTTTCTTCTACCTGCGACTGATTTTTAATAAATTGAGCTTCAAGTAACTCGTCATTCAAATCAAGACTACGAGCATCGGACTGATACCGAGAGGAACGAGTCGCAATGCGACCCAATTGACTGGTGGCAAGCGTCAATTCATTTTTAAGCCCTTCAATACGGCCTCCGCCCACTTTAATGTAATCTTCATGGCGTTGTTCAGCCAATAAGTTTGCATCCGATTCTTGTTCGGTTATTTGTTTTATCGCGAGGGACAACGCGTCCAAATCGGTCTGTAAGCGCGCTATTCTTTTATTCCATAACCGTTCACACTGTGCGCCAAAATAAGCAACCAGCCCGTCTCGTTCACTAATAAAACGTGCCAGTTCATGTTCGGCTTGTACTAAATGTTTTTTTAATTTGGGTAAGGCGATCAAATGCTCTTTTTGCGCTCGTGCATCAATAAGATTATGATGAATGGCAACCAGATCCGAAAACTCGTCAACAACTTTTTTTGCATCGTCTTTTACCGTACTGGGCTCTAACACCAACTCTCTGATTAATTCGGTAAGATCATCAATCTTTTTTAGCCCTAATGCTCTGGAAAGCAAGGCGGGTGCATTTTTATTATCCATATAAAGAAGTTTTCGATACAACGCCTGATAGTCCGAAAAACGATCATCACAACAGGTGATTTCGGGATCATTTCTAAGCCAGTTTTTCATAGAACGTGCGTTGCCTTCACCAAAAGAATCCAGAATGTCTTTCAATGCAAGGTTTCGTTTTGCAACCACATAAACACGTTTTACATCAGATAACGCATTACTGGACTGGGTTGTCCAAAAAATAGCAGCCAGAGTAATACAAGAACCATCGTCACCTTTATAAAGCACCCGTAATCCAGTCACCACCGCGCCTTCTCGTTTACTTTTTACCCGTGTACGACTCCCATCATGAGCCGAACCAAAGCTGCCACGCATATAGGAAAGTAATGTTCTATCCGACCGCTCTCCCTGAGCCGCAGCCACATTAAATGTTGCACGACCTGCTGGCAACAGTAATGCCATTAAACCGTCAATAAAAGTTGTTTTACCTGAACCATTATCTCCCGTCACCAATGTACCATTAGGGTCAATTTTTGCCGTATGCAAGCCATTAAATGAACCCCAGTTAAAAACAGATAACTCTGCTAGGCGAATTTGACCTATGTCAAACAAAACATTATTAGGACGATTCACTGTGACTCCCTGGCTCAGAATCAGGCTCAACATCAACATCCGATTTGTGTGCAAGCGCTTGATACGCTTCCAGCATCTGTTCTAAAAAATCCGCATTGACGATGTAACGAATAATCGGCGTAATTTCAAAACGATCATCACTGCCCCTGACTTTTGACAGCAGATGTTTTTCGACCATTTTAGTCAGCGATGAACTTAATTTTCGTTGGTCAGATTTCATGCTATTGGTCAGTGGAAGAAACGGGGTAAGATTTGCCTCTATTCGTTCGATATCAATGATAATTCGTTGTTCTCCTGCGCTTTCTCTTTCTTGGTAATGCTTTCGTAATACCAATAACACAAGCGTATCGTAAAGAGAAAGTGTTCTGCGCGTCATTAACGATACGGC
The DNA here is from genome assembly GCA_015488565.1 of Thiomicrorhabdus sp. Lineage (GTDB taxonomy): Bacteria > Pseudomonadota > Gammaproteobacteria > Thiomicrospirales > Thiomicrospiraceae > Thiomicrorhabdus. Next base: position 8,377 of record WFNQ01000125.1, on the reverse strand, counting down.
ATCAAGATCATTGTGCTCACTTTCATCCATTTGAGCCACAAATGCAATCCCTGACTTTTCATCCAGTACAAGCTTTAAATACACATCTGCCAGATGGTTTCTAATCGCAGACTGATACCGACAAGCGGACTCGAAAAGAGTGCTTTTTTGAGCCGATAAAATCACGCCATGCTTAAGCAAGTTAACCAAAACACGCCTTGCCTCTGGCGGCATTTTTCCACGTTCAAAATCGGAATCATTTTCAGCGTTGTTTTTAGAATCCAATGTTTGTTTTAACAACGTCGGTTCAGATAAATGTTCTGTTGGATCTTCTTCACTACTTGCCTCAACATTGGCCTCAAAATTTGACGATAAATCTTGATTTTCTTGCGCTTGGTTTGCTTGTTCTTGATTAGACTGAATTTGGCGCAATCGTTCTAATAAATCCGTTGCGCCCGAGGCGGGATTTATGTCTTCTTTTTCATTCTTGCTCATATCACCATCTCGTCTATGTTCTCGGGGAACAACTCTGCACTTAACAAATATTTTGGAATCGATGCCTTAAGACGAATGCCTTGTTTATCCACCATATTCACTTCTTCTTTATCCCCGAACGTGGTTGCACCCACCGATTGTGCCACACGTAAATAAGCCACTAACTCTTCCAGCCCTGATGTTAACGGATGCCTTGACACAACAGAAGCAATCGTCATCGCACCTTCTTGCTGTAATGTATTACGTATTTGATAAGCCACTTCTTTGACCTGTACGGCATCCAGACATACCAGCATATCCGTACTCGCAATATTTGAATTAACCACTTCGGTAATACCAGAAGTATCCAGTTTATCATCAGGGCTTTTTAATCGCATGGTTTCTGGCGAAGTCATCTGAATATTGCCAACAGGTAATAATAACGTAACCGTTTTTTTAAGTTCACTCGAAAAATCAGGAACCGTCTCTTTAAAATCAACCGCCAGCCGCTCCAACTGATTTAATAATTTATCCACCGCTCGACTTTCAAACGCCGCACCACTTTCAATATAAGCCCTAAGGCTCTCTTCCGTTCTTCGCCTGATTTTAAATACCCGATCACTCTCACGAGTAAGTTCCCGCATTAACTGACCCAAAAACTGTTGCTGTTGATGCGTTAACTGTTCCGAAACGGACTGATTTAAAATATTACGTAATTGATCTCTAAATTCCATGGATCTATTTTCATCACATAAAAGCTGAAAAAAGCCTTCAAAAGCACTGCCAGCATCGGTATTAGCCAACAACGCCTCTTTTTCCATGACCGATAATAAAATATCCCCACGCGTCTGACCGCTTTCAATCATCTGCACACGAATATCTTGATCCAACTCACGAATTTCATCCTCAACACGACGAAAATCGCCCGTTAATACCGAAGCCAATTGATAAATTTCTCGAATCCGTTCTCGTTTCTGGGCATCAGACAGTTCCGTCACAACCCCCGCATTTAACGCATCAATTTCTCGCTGTATTTCAGCTTGTCGAGCCGTCAATAATGCAATCCGCTCATCAGGGTTAGCGTTCATTGCAACAGCAAAGTCACGCACCGCCTCTTGAACAATTCTAAGATGAGATGCCGTTGTACCAACCCCTCTTTGATCTAGGCTTTGACAAAAACGCAATGCCACTTCACAAGCATCCGTTTTCATCAATTGATCATCCATCTCACGCAACCACCCAGAATGAATCCACTGATTTAAATAACTGCCAGCCGTTGTTTCACTCTCCCAAAGACCTAACTCACGACACCGCTCTAATTCCGCATCCAACACAACACGAGCACGACCAAAAGGCACTTCATTCTCTTCAGAAAATACATCGGCAATAAAGGCTAAAATGACTGGCGCGTTATCGGCTCGAAGCAATTTCCAGGCAGCACTTTCCTGAAATAAACGCCGATATTTAGCCTGCAATCCCTGAAACTTCACCTAACCTTCCTATTTATTTGAACTTGAATCATAAGTGCCCAGTTTTTTAAGATTTACGCCAAGTCGTTCCCGTTGCCGAATCTAACAGCTCAATGCCTTGTGCACTGAGCAAATCTCTAATTTCATCAGAACGTGCAAAATTCTTACCCTCTCTGGCTTCTTTACGCTCTACAATCAACTGCTCAATCGCTTCATCCGTTAGTTCAGATTGGCTGGGTTGTGATTTAAAAAAGGTGGTGGCATCCTGCTCTAATAAACCAATTTGATTGGCCAACTGAACCAATAATCCTGCCAAGCCAGCGTCTTTTGATTTATTAATCTCTTTCGCTAAATCAAAGAGAACAGCCATCGCTTTTGGGGTATTAAAATCATCATTCATTACCGCCATAAAAGCCGCTTCAAAATCCGTTCCCTGCGTGGCTTTTTTAGGCGGAACCAGCTCAATGGCGGAATATAAACGCCCAACACTCGCACGTGCGGCCTCTAAGTTCTCTTGTGAATAATTAACGGGGCTTCGATAGTGACTGGCCAATAAAAAATAACGAATCACTTCGGGGTGAAACACTTTTAATACCTCGCGAATGGTAAAAAAGTTATTCAATGACTTCGACATTTTTTCATCATCAATTCGCACAAAGCCACAATGCATCCACGTATTCACATACTGTTCACCCGTGGCACATTCCGATTGTGCAATTTCATTTTCATGGTGTGGAAATGACAAATCCATTCCGCCACCATGAATATCAAAATGATTCCCTAAACACTTGGTTGCCATTGCCGAACACTCTATGTGCCAACCTGGACGGCCATCGCCCCACTCTGAATCCCATGCGGGTTCATTCTCTTTTGATGCTTTCCATAAAACAAAATCCATTGGATCTTGCTTAATGTTATTCACTTCCACCCGCGCACCCGCTTCAAGATCATCAAGGTTTTTACCCGATAATCGACCATATTTTTTAAATGCTTTTACCTTAAAATAGACATCGCCATTGCTCGCTGGATACGCAAAGCCTTTTTGAATCAAGGCTCCAATCATCTGCTTAATTTCGGCCATATATTCCGTGGCTTTCGGCTCTTCATCAGGGCGCAATACATTCATCGCCGCTTCATCGGCGTGCATTTCCGTAATCATCCGCTCCGTTAACGACTGAATAGATTCATTGTTCTCTAATGCACGTTTAATAATTTTGTCATCAATGTCGGTAATGTTTCGCACATAATTAACGTCATAACCTAATTTTCGCAAATGGCGTACCACCGTATCAAACACCACCATCACTCGTGCATGACCAATATGACACAAGTCATACACCGTAATACCACAAACATACATCCCCACTTTATTTGGATTAATGGGGCAAAAAGTTTCTTTTTGGCGTTTTTCTGTGTTGTAAATTTGCAAACTCATGTGGTGTCCTAAATTATGCGGCTAAATTGAATAAAAAAGCGATTCGCTAAGTGTTAAAATACGGCTGACTATTGTAACGTAAATTAAACCCAGATCCACACTTAGAAACGCGAGAGGATGTGTAAGATATTGGTTTTACAGTAAAACGAATAGCTTATGCAGCATCCGTGTTTCTAAGCGTGGATTTGGGTTAAAGGATAAAATTATGACAAGACGCCTATTTTTAGCTCTAAAACTCGCAACACTCGCCCTCTTTCTTTCAACCACGGCATTGGCCGAATCAGAACCAACCAAAAAAATAGAAAACCCTCAAGTCCTGTTTGAAACCAATTTAGGTACCTTTATTATGGAGTTGTATCCTGACAAAGCCCCTAATACTGTTAAAAACTTTCTCATGTATGTAAACGATGGTTTTTATGATGGAACGATTTTTCACCGCGTTATTCCAAACTTTATGGTGCAAGGTGGTGGTTTTACAGCGGATATGAAGAAAAAACCAACCCGTGATCCCATTTCAAACGAAGCCGACAATGGCTTACGCAACACAGTAGGAACGGTTGCTATGGCGCGTACCAGTGATCCTCATTCAGCCACGGCACAATTTTTTATAAACGTCGCTAAAAACAGCTTTTTAGACTACCGTGAAAAAACCAATCGTGCTTGGGGTTATGCCGTATTTGGTCGAGTGATTAAAGGCATGAAAACCGTCAATAAAATTCGCACCTCTCCAACGGGAAAAGTCAAAGGAATGATTGATGTGCCAAGAGAAACCGTAACCATTATCAAAGCACGTCAAATTAAATAGTCATCAAAAAAACAGCAAGGAAAACAACATGTCAAAAGTTATTATTAGTACCACCATGGGTGATATCACGGTTGAATTAGAAGACGAAAAAGCACCTATTGGTACTGAAAACTTTAAACACTACGTCATGGACGGATTTTTTAATGACACGCTCTTTCACCGAATTATTCCAAACTTTATGGCACAGGGCGGTGGAATGATTTCTGGAATGGAAGAGAAAGAATCTGGGGCGCCCATTGAAAATGAAGCTGATAATGGGTTAAAAAATGAACGTGGAAGCTTAGCTTATGCTCGAACAGGTGACCCGCACTCAGCAACGACTCAGTTCTTCATTAACCTAAAAGACAACAGTTTTTTAGACCATTCCGGCAAAAACCCACAAGGCTGGGGCTATGCGGTATTTGGAAAAGTGATTGACGGAATGGATGTAGTGGATGCTATGGCTGGTGTTGAAACAACAACTCGACGTGGTCATCAAGATGTCCCTGTTGAAGACATCACCATCACCAAAACAACTTTAATAGAAGATTAATACCGTTTGGTAAGGTGCTTCTGAATTATTCAGAGGCACCAATTTTTCGCTCTTAAAACTTTATTACTCCTGAGTACCCTCTCTTAAGCAAGCTCAACTCTCCCTCTACTCCCTTTTTTCAACGCCCCTTCTCGCTATCTATTCTCTACAAACATTGCTAAAATCAAGCCATGAAACCTTATAGCCTAATGATTGCTGATATTCACCTACAGCCCGACTCTGCTCACCCAATCAATCAAGCCTTTGAGCATTTTTTACAAACAGAAGCCCCCAATGCCGAAGCGCTTTATATTTTAGGCGATCTATTTGAAATGTGGGTAGGCGATGATATCGGTCTTGTGCAATATCAATCCATTATTCAACGCTTTAAAATGCTAACAGATCAAGGGCTACCCATCTATTTACAGTACGGCAATCGTGATTTTTTAATGCGAGAAGCATTTTGGCAAGCCACAGGTATTCAACCCTTAAATGATATTGAGTGCGTCACCCTATACAACAAAAACTATCTTATCTTGCATGGTGATACTCTCTGTACCGATGATAAATCCTATCAAAAAATGCGTACATTCTTTAGGAACAAACTGGTCGCTTGGGCTTTCCTAAAACTCAGCAAAACCCGCCGCTTAGCTATCGGTCAAAAGATGCGTCAAAACTCCAAAATGCACAGTCAAAATAAACCTTCCGCCATAATGGATGTAAATCAACACGCCGTATACGACCTATTTAAACAATATCCAACCGTACAGCACATGGTTCATGGACACACACACCGTCCACAGCACCACACGCTATCCACCGAGTTCAATACCCTACACCGTTGGGTATTGGGAGATTGGCAAGCGCCCGAAAAACCCTTCTCTTATCTTTTAAAAATAACGCAAAAAGGCCCTGAACTTATCAAATATTCATAACGAATACAGCTCCAAACAAAAAACATACCTATTTTTTAAAATATTATTTCATTCTGAACTCAACAGGTGTAATATCTAGTTAAGAGTAAGGCTAAATACACACCAGTAATCTCTATTGACGTACTAAATATAGCTAATCTCTTACAAATAAACGTTTCATATTGAGTTTCTCAACTTTAGAGGTCAACCATGCAAAATTCTTTTGGTGCAAAAATTTCTCATCCTGCCAATGACTCTGCATTACAGCCATATCTTGCTGTTTTTGATAAATCCACTTCTATTGAGTTAAGAAACCACGATATTACTAAGCTAAATAACATTGCTCAACAAATTTTTTTTATTGACCCCAACCTAAACTATTCGCTGATGATCGCGAATCAGACACAGGCTGAATACATAAAAAAATTACCCTCTATTTCAAACGTAGGCGGTATCAATATTGACTTTGAGCATTTTCAGAAAATTATGTCTGGAAACTTTTAATTTCACTCTTAAACAGAGGTAATCATCATGAGTGTAGGACAAGAACTATTAGACGTACCCTTACCACAAATGGTCTCCGACTTAGCCATGGGGATTGCAGAGGCACAGGCGGCATTGGATAAAAACTCTCTCAATACCACATTGGCATTAGCCGATGAAACCTTTACCTATGTACCCAAGGTGGTTGGAACCATTGATGAAACAAAAGACCCCGTAGAGGCAACCATTGAAACCATTAAGGTTAAAGACATGCCTTTAATCGCGTTTATTAAACCAACATGGTATCAATTTTCAGAAACTAAAATTGAAGTGTCGATGGACATTAAAACCTCCTTTAGCTCTTCGACTAAGGTCGGGGTGTCGGCTAAATTTAAAGCAGGATGGGGTCCCGTTTCGGTCAGCATTAAAGCCGATGTGGAACACAATCGTAAATTTGGTAAAGACGTTCAGGGAACCAGTAAACTTTCTGTTACCTTAGTGCCCGTTCCACCTCCTCCAAGCATGTTACCAGAAGTGGATATTAAACGTATTGAAAAACCTGCTCCAGCCGTTCCAACCCCTCCATAATTGAAAGGAATACTTCATAGATTGGCTCATGGTTTCATGCGTTACAAACCCTGAGTCAACCCCCTTATTTTAAATCGCTCAAGGAGTCTCATAATGAGTGAAACCTATAAAGAAATATCAGCTGATTTAGTCGACTTTGTCTCTAAAATGACACAATCCATTGCACAAGCTCAACAAGCACTGGATTTAGGATCCATCGAAATGCTTAAAACACTGGCCGATGAAACCACAAAAGTTCCACAAATTACCAACACCATCAAAGAGATTAAAGACTCAAATGGCAATGTTATCGATACCAAAAGCAGCACAAAAACAACCTTTAATGAGATGTCTTTACTGAACTTAGGTATTCGCCCAACGTTTTACCAGTTTTCAAAAACACTGATTGAAGTATCATTAGATATGCAAATTGAAGAGCAAGTGACAACCAATACCCAAAATAAAAAATACCGTATATTAGTTGGCACCAAAAAAGTACGCCAAGAACGGCGCTATAATCGAAACATAAAAGCCTATAGTAAGCTCTCAGTTGAAATGGTGCCCGTGCCCATGCCCTCTTATCTGCCTGAACTCATTCAAAATAATTCATGATGAAAGACATATATATCACCCCCAAAGAGATGTTTAATGTCATTGGTTCGACCTTAAACCAATCGGTTATTGAGCATGACAATGCTATTATTCATAAAATGCAGATTTCTAAAGTAGCACTTGAGATGAGTATTGAGGTCACACCCGACCTAAAACAAAGCCATCTACCATCCAATCAAAATCTAAAACTTGACGGCTACTCTGAAAAAGCCTATTTTAAAATTAAAGTCACCGCTTATTAACATACCTTATTAAGGATAAGCCATGCCCACTAATATTGATAAAAATAAACTCAAATTACTGACTCGAAACCCTCGACTCTCCACGACAGACCGAACACTGATTCAAGATGCTAGCAAAAACATCAGTGAACTCGAAATACAAATTAAAAAACTAGAAAATAACTTAAACTCAGAAACAGCATTACTTAAAAATCCAAAAGTAAAAAAGCTCATTGAAAGAGAAACCTCTAAAGCTAAATCATCGGAAGCAACGCTGATGCAAAAAGAGATTCGTTCACTTCAAGCAACTCTCAACTCTGAAAACAAGCTTAAATCCCTTCCTCAAGTGAAGCGTTTAATTGAAAAAGAAAAATCTAAGGAAGCAAAAGCATTTCAAAATAAATTTGAAAAACTAGATAAAACATTAATGCTAAAAGAAGCTAAAATCAATGAATTAACGAATCTAATTAATATCAATCGAACTAAACCCGTTGATAATAAAGAGTTTAATAGTTTCATAAGCAACTCCATTACTGAATTGCAAAAATCATTTACACAGGCAACATCCGATGCTGAAACAGAAATTTTGATTAGAGATGTGGAAATTGAAGCGCGTGTTATGACAGAAATGAAAAACAATAAACCCGTTTTTATTATTCCGTCACGCATTGATATGAAAGAACTAGGGGGGGAGAATTTTCAGAAATTAAAATATTCTTTATCTATTGTGCCTAAAGATATTTAGCAATAGCATTTACTGTAGAAGTTCAGACTTAATCTGACAGTTCCTCATTTTGATTTGGTGTCCTGTCAGGTTAAGTTTAAGCTACGAACTTTTCAGCCCATACTTTTTTGCCATCTTCCAATGTTTCCATTGGTGTTCGACCACAACACATTTTACCTTGAT
>WFNQ01000124.1 GCA_015488565.1 Thiomicrorhabdus sp. | reverse complement strand
TCCATTATAAATTTTCCTGATTGGCTATTTTTAATAAATATTGTCCGTATTGGTTTTTCTTTAACGGCTGTGCCAGATCAATTAACTGCGCTTTAGAAATATAGCCCTTTTCAAAAGCAATTTCTTCAAGGCAGGCAACTTTTAGTCCTTGACGCTTTTCAATGGTTTCAATAAAGGACGATGCTTCTAATAAACTTTCGTGTGTTCCTGTATCAAGCCATGCATAACCTCTTCCCATTGTTTCTAACTTTAGTCGACCTTCGCCTAAATAGAGCTGATTAACGGTGGTAATTTCCAGTTCACCACGATGTGAGGGCTTGACCTCTTTGGCTTTTTGAATCACATCATTGGGATAAAAATAGAGACCCGTTACGGCATAGTTGGACTTTGGACTCTCTGGTTTTTCTTCTAAGCTGATAACATTACCATTGGCATCAAACTCCGCCACACCATAACGCTCAGGATCATTAACATGGTAACCAAAAACAGTGGCTTTATTTTGACTTGCATTATGAACACCATGAAGTAACATCCGCGTTAAATCATGACCATAATAAATATTATCACCCAAAACCAAACAAACATCGTCATCAGCAATAAAATCTTCACCTAAAATAAAGGCTTGCGCCAATCCATCAGGAGAAGGTTGAATAATGTATTCAAACGTTAAGCCAAAATCAGAACCATCGCCCAATAAACGTTTAAAGCTGGCCTGATCTTCAGCTGTAGTAATAATAAGTATTTCGGTAATACCCGCTAACATCAATACTGAAAGCGGGTAGTAAATCATGGGTTTGTCATAAACAGGAATTAACTGCTTAGAAATACCTTTGGTAATTGGACACAATCGTGTTCCAGAACCACCCGCTAAAATAATCCCTTTCATAAAAACTCTCTCAAAAACTTAAATTGGACTTTATTCGTATAAAGAACGTATGGTTTACCTCCTATTCCAAACAATGAGGCCTTTACACAATACAATCACGAATAAAACATTACCCTACTTTTCTTTCAGACTCCACTCAAGAAAGCCCTGGACGACTAAATAGCACTCGATAATATTACTCGAATTATTAAGTCATAAAAATTAACCAAAGTTAGTTATTGCTGTACTCTCTGGCTGAGAAAACATCAAAACACAACCTAAGACCTTTGCATGAGAGGTGGTACTCCATGAAAAAAACAAATTCTCCCCCCCCCTTGTCATCGAATTATCCCTTGTTCAACATCTTTCTTGGATTCAATCCCAACAATAACAAACTAATCGCGTAAATAGCTATCACCGCGAACACTAAGCCAAATAACCACGTCAATCTTTCTTCCCAATCAAACAATAACCATTCCGCCACAGGGGGCGTAAACCACAGTAAGAAGGCAACTAAAATTGCGTTAGCTAACACCACTTGTATGATTAATTTTGCCCAACCTGATAATGGTTTAAACACCTCTTGCTTGCGCAAGTACCAATACAATAAACCCGAGTTTACAAAAGCAGAAATGGCGGTGGCCGCCGCCAGTCCAACGTGGGCAAATGGCCCAATAAAAATTAAGTTTAAAACCATATTGGTTACCAGTGCAATAATCGCGACTTTAACAGGGGTTTTCATGTCTTTTCTGGCATAAAAGGCGGGGGCTAAAATTTTGACTAAAATAAAGCCCAGCAGTCCAAACGAATACGCCATTAAACTCATGCCCGACATAGTGACATCTCGTGCGGTAAACGCGCCGTAATAAAACAGCGTGGTAATCAGGGGTTCGGCCAACAACAATAACCCGAGAGTGGCGGGCAGACCAATAATTAACACCAGTCGCAAGGCCGAATCAATGTCTTGTCGAAAGCCTTTCCAGTCTTCATTGGCGGCTTTTTTGGACAGCCCCGGCAACACCACCGTAGCCAACGCCACACCAAACACCCCTAATGGAAACTCCATTAAACGGTCGGAATAGTACAACCAAGACACCGATCCTGTGATTAAAAATGACGCCAAAACCGTGTCCAGTAATAAGTTAATTTGTGCCACCGATACCCCAAAAAGTGCGGGAATCATCATTCGTTTCACCTCACCCACGCCTGGATCGGATTTTCGGGTTGGGCTGGGCAATAATCCTAAACGGTATAAAAACGGCAGATGAAACAGTAACTGCACCACCCCCGCAACCAACACGCCCCATGCCAATGCCATGATAGGAACGTCAAGCAAAGGTGAAACCCAAATGGCAAAGGTAATTAAGACTAGGTTTAAAAATACGGGAGTAAAGGCCGGCACGGCAAACTGATTATAGGTATTCATAATCGCGGATGAAAAGGCTACCAGTGAAATCAACAATAAGTAAGGAAACGTAATCGCCAACATATCCGAAGCCAAGGCAAACTTTTCGGGTTCATCCATAAAACCTGGTGCAAACACCATCATCCAGATAGACGACCCAAACACCCCAAATGCGGTAATAATGAGCAAAATACCACCCAACCGATAACTCAGTGCATCCACCAAGTGCTTAACGGCTTCATGGCCTCGCTTCTCTTTTGCTTCGGCTAATACGGGAACAAACGCTTGAGAAAAGGCCCCTTCCGCAAACAATCGTCTGAAAAAATTAGGGATTTTAAAGGCCACAAAAAAGGCATCTGCTCCCATGCTGGCACCAAAATACCGTGCAATCACCATGTCTCGAACAAAGCCCAAAACACGAGAAATCATGGTCATGCCACCCACCGTAGCGGCGGCTTTAATGATTCGTTTCAAAAGTCACTATTACCCTAAATTAATTGACAGAAATGTACACAATGGAATTGTACCAGACTCAGCCTAAAAACCCTGTTCACCATGGCTAAATATTACCATTTACTAATGTCAGTTTCTTTATAAGTCAGAATATGCCAAACTGGTCTTCAAATTTCCCCCCCCTTAAACAACCATAGGACGTACAATGAAAGCCTCAGAACTCTTTGTAAAATGTTTAGAAAATGAAGAAGTTGAGTATATATTTGGAATTCCCGGAGAGGAAAACCTTGATGTAATGGATGCGTTACTCGACAGTGATATTAAATTCATACTCACACGCCACGAACAAGGTGCCGCTTTCATGGCCGATGTATATGGTCGCTTAACGGGTAAAGCGGGGGTTTGTCTTGCCACATTAGGGCCTGGCGCCACGAACTTGGTTACAGGTGTGGCCGATGCTAATATGGATCGTGCCCCCATTGTTGCCATTGCGGGTCAAGCCAGCACCCAACGCTTGCATAAAGAGAGTCATCAGGTATTAAATCTGGTTAAATTATTTGAGCCAATCAGCAAATACAGCACTCAAATTTTAACCCCAGATGTCATTCCAGAAGTGGTACGAAAAGCCTTTAAAGTGGCCGAAGCCGAAAAACCAGGATGCAGCTTTATTGATTTTCCTGAAAACATTGCGGGCATGGAAAACGTCAATAAAAAACCGCTAAAAAGACAAAGCCCACTACCACCTCAACCCAACCCCATTAAAGTCAAGCAAGCGGCTGAGATTATTGCGGCGGCAAAATTTCCCGTTATTATTGCTGGAAATGGCGTGGTTCGATCCAGAGCAACCGAGGCACTAGAGGACTTTGCCAGTAAATTAAATATTCCCGTTTCTACCACCTTTATGGCAAAAGGCGCACTGCCAGCCGACCATGAACTGGCTTTAGGCACCATTGGGTTACAAGCACACGATTACATCTCTTGCGGCATTGATCGCGCCGATGTGGTGATTTGTGTAGGTTACGATATTGTCGAATACCACCCTTACCTTTGGAACCATAACCCGAACACGAAAATCATTCATATCGACACGCAAGCGGCAGAAGTGGATGAAAACTATATTGTTGAAGCAGGATTAATTGGAGATATTGGTCAAGCTTTGGCTGGCATTGCGGCCATCAGTAAACACCATTCAGGCAAACCTTATCAAAACTTACAAGAAAGCATTCAAAGCAACTTTCATATTTATGATGAAGATGCGAATTTCCCTGTCAAACCTCAAAAAATTCTACATGACTTACGCGAAGCACTAGAGCGCGAAGACATTATTATTTCAGATGTCGGCGCACATAAAATGTGGATTGC
>WFNQ01000123.1 GCA_015488565.1 Thiomicrorhabdus sp. | reverse complement strand
TCAGCCATGCTTGCGGCGCTGAAAACAGTTCTTCAATTGTTTGGCGTTGCCCAAGATACCAAGAGTCCCGAATGGCTTTGCGTTTATCCACGGGTAAAAAGGCTAAGAAATAATCTTCCCCTTCCATTCGTAAAAAATCCATATAAATTCGAGTACTCAATTGGTGACTGATATTGCCATAGACATTAAAGCCCGCAACCAATAAATAATGAATACGTTCAAGCAATGGATAATCAATAACCCAAGCGGTTTCAGGTGCATCGCCCACCAAACCATACGCAACCGACGCACTGTCAAAGTGTCTAAACACGGTTAAAGCCGCATTGGGGTTATGCCCATCACCATCCCAAATCGTATCAATGGCATGATCCAGCTGGTGTACCCCAATGGTCTTAAACCAAGCCTGTTTTTGCTCCATATACTGCTTTAAGCCTTTCCAATACTCCGTCCAAATTCGTAATAACTCTAAATGACTATTATTATCCGCTGGCACTTGCAAAACATCGGCCATTCTTCCCAAAAACTGCGGGCTGTTTGTTATTAAAGGTTTATCTGGATCAAAAAAGACCAACCAAAAACGATCCTCAATCACATCCAAAGCCACCTGACCTCGACAAACAGGCCCTTTTACAAAGCCTTGAATAAAGAAATAAGCATCGTCCAATAAAAAACGATAACGCGCTTTTACAGGAATTTCTTCAAAGGTTTTAAACGGATTGGCAGAGCGTTTTGGTTCATACGTTGGTCGTTGCGAGACCTCATAATCGCCTGTAAAAAACAGGGTTTGATAACGTTGCATTCGTTGAGGTGAGAGTTTATAAACAATATGACTTTTGACCACAATCGTCGGGTGGTATTTAATAAAACGATAATAAAATGGGATACTTGGATCGCTTGTAGGTGGATCATACGGCTTTATAGTTGCAATCTCATTAACAGGTTGACCAGGTGGCGTGCTAGAGCGAACCAAACGAAAAAATTCTCGCGGTTCTGTCTCAGAAAATTGAATATGCGCATGAAATAAATGTTCATACAAATAACGGCTCACCAAACGATGTTTATTAGACGTTTGATTTAAAAATGTTTCCCAGCTTTCAATTTGAGGTAACGCTTTGGTCGAAGGTTGAGGCGGGGCTGGTGTCACTGCGCCTTGAGCCAACCAAGAAACCAGTGTTTGATGAGACTTATCTGATAAATTAGGCATGGCATAAGGCATTCCCCAAGAGGGATGTTCTTCGGAAAATTCTTCAACGGTATCAATGGTTGCACAACTTTGCTCTCGATTTAATGCCAGTGTAAAGCTTTCTGGCAATAAGCCCTCTTGAGGCTGAGGGTACTGTTTTTTTAAATTCAATAAATGGTATAAAACCGAGTTTTTAAGATTATTTTCAGGCGTATCTTCTCCCTCATTCAAGACAGAAGTAAACCCTCTCTCTCGCCACCCTTCTGTTGTTTTTTCATCAATAAATAAACGCGTTGGTTCCATATTAACTAAACGCTTTCTATCATAAATACGCTCCTCACTTGCCCCTCTCATCAATCCTTCTGGAGAGGACAGTTTTAATTGACAGGGCGCATCATAACAACCATGGCACACCACACAACGGCGTTCTAAAATTGGCTTGACTTGATCTTCAAAAACCACCGAACCCTCTTTTTCTGACAATAAAAGAGCCTGCTCAAGATTGTATTCAAAATGATCCGAAGAAGACGGGACTTTAAAGGTAAAAAACAAGGTGACGAACAGCACACCAATAATAAAAATCCAATAATGAATTCGCCATCCTTTAAATCGAGTCCCCATCACCAATATTTACCCCTTTTTTTAGTCAAACCATTTTCACATCAAAAAACTTCCCCCCCCCTATTAAAACTTACTCAGGGGGTATTTCCAGCTTAACAGAATCAGCTATTCCTGTCGCTCTTCATACGATTATCACGCCATTTTTTTTAAAAAAAACACCTAAATTTACTTGAAAAAAATACCAATGCACTTAGTTATAAACTGTAAGCAAATTAAACATAATACAGACAAAAAAGGAGATAAGTGATGAACTTAGCTGTTTGGGATCCTTTCCGTGAAATGGAAGAACTATTGGAGCGCTATGGAAAATCATCCAGAAAAGCACTAACCAAAACCGACGATAAAAGCTTTGAAATCAATGACTGGACGCCCGTTGTCGATATTTACGAAACGGAAGACAACTTCATGGTCAAAGCCGAATTACCCGGCGTTAAAAAAGAAGATGTGTCCGTGAATATTGAAAACGGCCTGTTAACCATTAAAGGCGAAAAAAAGAGTGAAGTTGAAGATAAGAAACACCATCGTGTTGAATGCACTTATGGCACATTTATTCGAAGCTTTACGCTCCCCCAATCCATCTCAGAAGAGAAGATTGAAGCCGAGTATAAAAATGGCGTTTTGCATCTAACTCTACCCAAGGTAGAAGAAGCAAAACCGAATCAAATTGAAGTCAAAATTAAATAAAACGGTTATTAACCCACTCAATACTTCGATTAAACATCGAAGTATTGAGCTTAAGCAATCATGTAACTACATAATCACAGGTAATATCATTATGAAACCATTAAAATACTATTCTTCAGCCAGCTTATTGGCTCTTATGCTTTTACTAGCAAACCCAAGCTATGCACAAGAAAATAAACCAACCGCAACCCCACAAATACACTCAGAAACCACACAATCTGTGCAGCCAGATATTAATCAAACGGTTCACAGTAAAATAGCCAAAAAACAATCTGAAGTGTTTCAAGAAGCCATTGATGCCATCGCAGAAACACAGGTTGCATTGACGGCATTATCAACTCAAAAACCGAATACTCAAAAGGCATTAAAAGCACTGGAGAAAGCCACTGGCAAGTTGGAAATCATTCTAGCTCGTACACCGGAACTGATGTTTGCGCCCGTTGATATTTCCATTAAAACTCACGATTTGCTTGCCTCTCCTGAGGCTATAAAAGCACTTATTTATGATGCGGAAAAACATTTAGATGATGGTGAAGTGCAAAAAGCACGTCTGATTTTGGCCAATCTTGTCAGTGAAATAGAGATCAGTACCACGGCTTTACCATTAGCCACCTATCCTGCAGCCACTAAAACGGCCGCCGCATTTATTGAAGATGGCAATATTGAAGAAGCTAAATACGTTTTACAATCTCAATTAGACACGCTGGTTGTTAGCAAAGAAGTCATACCGCTTCCTATTTTAAGAGCGGTTCTATTACTGGAAAAAGCTGATATTCTGGTTCAAAACAGTCAACGAAACGACGCCGAAAACAGCGAACTGACTATACTCTTTGATGCGGCAAGAACCCAACTTAACATGGCAAAACTACTTGGCTATGGACAACAAGAAACCTATCAGGCAATTCATCAAAAAATAGACGACCTTGAAGCCAAAAGTGCCGAAGGTAAAAGTGGTCAAGGTTGGTTTGAAACCTTAAAACAAAAAATGCTTGAACTGTTTTAAAAAAGAAAAAACACATTTAAGTAAGACACAATGAGCGTGTAAAATAACCCGCTCTAAAAAGATAATAATCACAAAAAAAACCAGAAATGTTCTGGTTTTTTTGTGATTTTATAACGACTATTCAACCCCTATAAATAGATTATCGACATCAATTAAAATAATGACATTGTCTTGAAAGTGTGCCACGCCTTGAATATAACGGGAAGCATTTTCTTTAGACGCTGAAAGAGGTTCTATTTTATCATCAGGAATATCTTTTACTTCTTTAACAAAGTCGACCAAAATACCAACGGTACGCTCTTCATCCAACTCGACAATAATAATTCGCGATAGATCATCTACTTCTCGTAATGGCATATTGAACATAGAGCGAGAGTCTACTACCGTTACAATCACCCCACGGACATTAATCACCCCTAAAACACCATAGGTTGCCCCAGCTACTTTACGAATGGCTCCGACCCTAAGCACTTCTCGTATTTTTTTAACTTGAATACCATACACTTCATTTTCGAGTGTAAAAAGAACACAACGAGTGCTTGGCCCTAGATAACTGGGTTCATCATTGTAGTCATCCATTGCTATTTCATTGCCAAAAGAAGACATTTCATTTGCTGCATCCACGGATATATTCCTTCTAAATACGTTTTATTGAAAGCGTTTTACCACGCCTTGCAGGTCTAAAATCAAAGCAATACTACCATTTCCTGTAATGGTTGCGCCGGCGTATCCCAAGGCTTTTTTAAGCATCACTCCTAGCGGTTTAATGACAACTTCTTCTTGACCATTTACTTGATTGACCACCAATCCTGCTCGTTGATTACCGACAGAAACAATGACAACTTTATCGCCTCTATAGTTATCTTTAGGTTTATCCGTGGCTAACCACTCATTTAAGAAATAAAGCGGGATACTTTCATCTCTTAAACGTACCATCATTTGACCATCAATTTTATTGGTTTTCTCAGGATTAAAATCAAATATTTCTTGAACACTGGTTAATGGAATCGCGTAACTGTCTTCATCAAAACCAACCATTAACGTCGGTAAAATGGCCAAAGTAAGCGGTACTCTAATGCTGATTTTAGTCCCTTCACCTAAAACGGAGTGGATATCAATACTGCCATTAAGTTTGGTAATCATGTTTTTAACCACATCCATACCCACACCACGACCAGAAATGTCACTCACTTGGTCTGCGGTTGAAAACCCGGCAGATAAAATAAGTTCAAAAGCAGATTTATCATCAAGCTGACTGGCCATTTGCTCATCCATCATGCCTTTTTCAACCGCTTTTTGACGCAAGACATCGGGATCCATGCCTTTTCCATCGTCAGTAATCGAGAGTAAAATATGATCGCCCTCTTGCTGCGCAGCAAGCACAACGGTACCTGTTTTAGGCTTACCTGCAGCGGCCCGGATATCGGGCATTTCAACCCCATGATCCACTGAGTTTCGAACCAAGTGAACCAATGGATCAGCCAAAGCTTCGACCAAGTTTTTATCCAAATCGGTCTCTTCGCCTTGCAACTCTAAATTAATATCTTTGCCTAATTTTCTGGCTAAATCACGAACCACGCGTGGGAAACGTCCAAATACTTTTTTGACAGGTTGCATTCGAGTCTTTAAAACCGATGCTTGCAAGTCGGTTGTCACATGGTCTAAATTTGCCACGGCATTAGCGATGTCTTCTCGATTACTATTTTTTCCCTTTAACGTTAGCAAGCGGTTTCGAACTAAAACCAACTCCCCCACTAAGTTCATAATTTCATCTAATCGCTTGGTATCCACTCGAACGGTAGATTCTGTACTACTTTTAGCGGGTTTCGCTTTATTTTCCGTTGCTGATTTTGTTTTTTTAGCTGCTGGCTTCGAGGCCGATTGAGGAGGAACAACAGGGGAAGGTACTTCGGCTGTTTTCTGAACATCAGGCGCTTTTGTTTTAGCATCACGCTGATTTAATAGTGCCTCAAACTCTTCGTCAGACATGTCTCCATCAGGGTCAACACCCTCTGGAAGACTCAATGCAGGCGCACTGTTTTTTTCTATACTGTCTCGCTGATTTAATAGCGCGTCAAACTCTTCATCCGACATGTCACCATCAGGATCAACACCCTCTGGTAAAACTAAGGCTGGTTCACTAACACTCTGTACACTGTCTCGTTGATTTAACAGTGCTTCAAACTCATCATCGGACATCTCACCATCAGGGTCAACACCTTCTGGTAACTGTAACGTCGGCTCAATCGCTGGCGAAGCATCAGCTGTAGGCTCGTCAATCGGAGGCGGCTTTTTCCCCGTTAATGCATCGAGCTTAGCCAATAACTCCGGATCATTTTCAGAGAACTCTCGCTCTCCATCATTAAGCTGCTCTAAAATATCGCTGATCACATCAAAAGCACGTAAAATAACTTCTGCGGCATCCGCATCATAGTCCACATCGCCATTACGAATTTTATCAAATACATTTTCAGCACGATGACACACTTCAATTAAGGGAGTAATCGCAAGAAATCCTGCCCCCCCTTTAATGGTATGAAAACCTCTAAATACCGCATTTAGCAAGTCACTGTCTGTAGGATCGTTTTCTAAATCGGCCAACTGCTCATTTAATTGGTCAACCAAGTCCGCCGCTTCCACTAAAAAGTCTTGTAAAATCTCTTCATCCACAGCATTTACTCCACTAAATTTTTATTGCTTAATATGTCCATTATTAAGCAATCATTATGCCATTTTCATATTTTTTTAATCGTTCATCTTAAATCCCAAGCTCTCCTAATAAATCGTCCACATCATCTTGACTCCCAACAGAATCTTGCTTAGATTTTTGTGTTACATTAGGGCCAATACCTTTCATTTCTGCTGATTTTTGTATCGTATCGTCCTTCTCTCTATCGGGAATCGCAGCGTAATCATGACCTGACTCTGAAATAAGTTGGATTAGGCTTTGTTCTAAGGAGGAGATAGTCAATACCACTCGGTTTAAAACTTGACCTGTCAAGTCTTGAAAGGACTGTGACAATAAGATATTCGTTAGCTCAGTATTTAATTCACTCAATAAACACTGTATTTGTGCTTGTTGTGTGTCGCTTAATAAGGCATCTTGAATCAACTCACTAATTGACTCACTTAAAACCATCGCTTTTTCAGTAGAGACCAATGTTTTATCACAGGCTTCTTCCGTTGAAGAGAGAACATACTCTAAACGTTCCGTTACTTCAGGAATATCATGCTTGGTTTGCAACAATAATTGATTATCAATCAGTTGATCTAACGTTCCATGCAAGTTATTGGTTAAAACGCTTAAACGTTGATATAACTCTGACTCCCTTAATTGGGTTAAATCATCCAGTAGTACGGTAGCTTGCTCTTGATTATCAGCTTCTAACGCCGTTAATAATGCTTGAACCATTTTAATATCAATTTGGCTAGGACACGTCATTACTGTCAACTCCTTTTAAACCTACAAAAAAACCCTATACGACGCTTATTATCGTATAGGGTTTTCATTAAAACTAATCACATTTTTTTATGCAAGACTCTGTTAACCTTTCTCTCTTTCTGCAACGCGCTCAAATATCTTATGTATTTTTCCATTGAGTGTCGCGGCAGTAAAAGGCTTTACAATGTAACCATCCACACCCGCTTGTGCCGCCTCTAAAATTTGACTGCGTTTTGCTTCTGCCGTAATCAATAGAAAAGGGGTATTTTGTAGATTTGCATCGGCACGAACATGCTTTAACAGATCAAGCCCTGTCATATCCGGCATATTCCAATCACTAACGATAAAGTCGTATTTTCCCGTTTGAACCATCGGCCATGCCGTTGCACCGTCATCGGCTTCATCAAATTTATGAAAACCAAGCTCTTTAAGCAAGTTTTTCACAATTCGTCTCATGGTCGAAAAGTCATCCACCACTAAAATATTCATATCTCTGTTCATTTGCATTTTTTTATTCCTTGAACTACTTAATCCAATCGGCCATACGTGACCTGATTCGCTTAATTGCTTGACTGTGAATTTGACTGACTCGTGACTCGCTCACCGACAAAACCTCACCAATTTCTTTTAAATTTAACTCTTCATCATAATAAAGAGACATTACCAACTTTTCTTTATCAGGTAAACTCGAAATTTCACCCACTAACGCTTCTTGAAAACCCGATTCAACCAACTCTGAAAATGGCGTCATTCGAGAACTCACCATTCGGTCTTCTGATAACTCATCGTGATCGGGTTGATCTATCGAAAGCAAATGAACCGAGTTAGTGTCTTGTAAAATATGATGATACTCTTCAATTGAGACCTCCATTTGAAGTGCAATCTCTTCATCTCGCGCTTCTCTGCCGAGCTTAGACTCTACTTTATTAATCGCTTCACTGACCGCTCTGGATTTTCGGTACACGGACCGTGGTGTCCAATCGCCTTTACGAATCTCATCGAGCATTGAGCCTCGAATTCGAATTCCAGCATAGGTTTCAAAACTGGCACCTTGGTTGGCATTAAATTTTTGCATCGCTTCAATTAAGCCAACAATACCAGATTGAATCAAGTCATCGACAAACACACTGTCTGGTAAACGTCCTTTTAAATGGTACGCAATACGCTTTACCAATGGCAAATATTGCTCCAGCTCCAACAATTCACTGGAAGCTTGTTTTTGAACGTCTTCGTATGCAGTTGTGCCCGTCATAGAACTCTAATGCCCTGATTGAAATAAATTTTCAACAAAAAACTGTAAATACCCTGTTGCTCCCTTAGGAATAGGCCACTTTTCAACTTTTTGAGCGATCAGCCTAAATGCCTGAGCTGACTCACTGTGTGGTTTATAAACCGTAACTGGAACCTGTTTTTGAACTGCATCACGTAAATCATCATCAAAAGGGATAGACCCAAAATAATCTAAACTCACGTCTAAAAACTGTTCACACACTTTGGCTAATTTCTCATACAGCTGTCGACCATGCTGCGCAGAACGGCTTTGATTGGCTAATAGTCTAAAGCGAGTCAACTGATGGTCACGGCTTAAGACTTTAATCAAAGCGTAGGCATCCGTAATCGAAGCGGGTTCATCCGTCACCACAACCACAACTTCTTGCGCCGCTCGACAAAAGCTGACGACACTATCCGCAATCCCCGCCGCCGTATCCACAATTAAAATATCCAGTTGATCGCTCAACTCAGAAAATGCATTAATGATTCCTGCATTTTCCATTGCCGTCAATTGTGCCATTCGACTGACACCCGACGCGGCTGGAATAACTTTTAACCCACCAGGCCCCTCTACAATAACTTCTTCAAGTGTTTTTTTACCTTCAAGCACATGCAGTAAATTATATTTAGTCTGTAAACCTAACATGATATCGACATTGGCCAAACCCATATCGGCATCCATAAGCAAGACTCGCTGGCCCATTTTGCTAAGCGAAACCCCTAGGTTGACCGACACATTGGTTTTACCCACGCCCCCCTTACCACTAGCAACGGCAATGACTCTTACGGGTGTACTTGAGCCAGGACTTGTCGCAACAGAGTTTGACTGCATTGCTCGCAAGCCCGCCGCTTGATCATTGAGCATCTGAAATCTCCTTTCCCATTCCCATACGGAATGCTTGTTCATCTTGAGAAGAACGCTTATTTTGATGCCCTAACACAATGGCTCGGTCAATCAACTCTCTGCTTCTAACCACTTCTAAATCCTCTGGTACTCTTTGCCCACTCGATAACAGTGCAATGGGGAGTTTTGCTTCAATTAATAAGGTTAACACATTGCCTAATTGCAAGGCTTCATCCACCTTGGTTAAAATACAGCCTTTTAAGACAACTTGGCCAAAAGAGTCCACAATATCGCTCATCACATTAAGCTGTGTCGCCGCGGACATCACTAAATAGTTGCGAACACTGGTCGCTCCTTCGTGTCCAGACGTTAATTGCTGTGACAACTGTAAATCTCTTTGACTCATGCCTGCGGTATCAATTAATACCATTTTCTTATGCCCTAACGAGGCTAATAGCGCATAAAGTTCCCCTTGTGTGGTTGCCACATGGACGGGAACATTAATAAGGTCCGCAAAGGTTTTTAACTGAGCCTGTGCACCAATTTTATAACAATCCGTGGTGATTAATGCAAGCTCTTGAGGTGCGTTTCGCATCACAAAACGACTGGCAATTTTCGCAATCGTTGTGGTTTTACCGACTCCCGTAGGCCCAACCAAAGCAATAATGCCACCACGCTCAATCATATCACGTTCTTCAACAAGAATATCGCGTTCCATATTAGCCAAAATAGTCGTCCATGCTTGATGATTTTTAGCATCAATACCATGTACTAATTTTTGACTTAAATTCCAGCCTATGCCTAGCTGTAATAGTTTTTTAATCAACTCTATCT
>WFNQ01000122.1 GCA_015488565.1 Thiomicrorhabdus sp. | reverse complement strand
GCCGGGAAACAAGCGTGAAACATTCGCGTGTAAAATGGAGGATAAAAAGACAAAATCATTTTCACCCTCTGTGGCTTCTGGCGGCAGTTTAATCACTCGGGGCAAAGAACGGGGGACAGGTACAATTGCCAGTCCGTTAGAGCGACCAAAGGCATCTTTTCCTTCCAGTGAGACAATAAAATTTAAGCTTTTATTGAGTACGCGTGGAAAAGGGTGGGAAGGGTCTAGACCCACGGCACTTAAAACGGGTTGCAAAGACTCGGCAAAAAACTGAGTAATCCACTGGTTATGTTGCTCTGTCCAGTGGTTACGGCGTAAAAAATGAATGCGCTCTTTTTCGAGTTCAGGAATCAAAATGTTGTTTAACGTATGGTATTGGTCTTCGACAATGGCTTTTGCAGCGACTAAAAGATGATCAATTACCTCTTTAGGGGGTTGCGCATCGGGCGTGGTTAATGCACCA
This sequence comes from Thiomicrorhabdus sp., assembly GCA_015488565.1. Classification (GTDB taxonomy): domain Bacteria; phylum Pseudomonadota; class Gammaproteobacteria; order Thiomicrospirales; family Thiomicrospiraceae; genus Thiomicrorhabdus. The sequence goes on along the minus strand of WFNQ01000122.1, from coordinate 2,261 downwards.
TGGTCACGAGACAGTTCATACAAACGCGCCAATCTGACTTCAACAAACTCATCCATATTACTACTGGAAATACACAGATACTTTAAGCGCTCTAAGAGTGGAATGTCATTTTTTTTGGCTTGCGCAAGCACTCGGTGGTTAAACTCAAGTAGACTCATCTCTTTATTAATATAACGAGGGTAAGAAGTCGTTTCTTGTGGTGTGGTTTCGATTGAAGGGGTTGAGGTGTTCATAAGGTTCCTGAGTATCAAAATTGTTTTATCATTTTAGCGATTTTTGATTCAAAAATCAGGTGTAAATCAATAAATATAAGACTTTTACTTAAGTGTTCAAAGGACAGTCTTGTTTTTTAACGGTGCTATTTTGAGAAGGACATAGAGTTTTTGTTATACTATCTTTTTTAGTGATGGGCGTTCTGAAAAACCTTTTTTTAGAAGGGAAAATGAGTGCTTAAAAATATGCAAAGGAAAATATCATGTCTGCGACTCCCACGCCATTAGATTTTACGGAAGCGGCTGCGGCCAAGGTAAAGGGGCTAATTGAAGATGAACAAAACCCCAATTTAAAATTGCGTGTTTATATTACGGGCGGTGGCTGTTCTGGTTTTTCGTATGGTTTTACCTTTGATGAAGAGCAAGCAGAGGATGATACCGTGGTAACCAAAGAGGGCGTTACTTTGCTGGTGGATTCCATGAGTTTTCAGTATTTAGTTGGGGCTAAAATTGATTATCTAGAAGATTTGCAAGGCGCACGTTTTGTGATTGAAAACCCGAATGCCGCGACAACGTGTGGTTGTGGTTCTTCTTTTAGTGTTTAAAAATTTCCCCCCTCTTCGCATGTAAAGCTCCTAGGAGCCTGTTCGAGGACTAGAACCGTAACGAAAATCACAAAAACGTTATAAGGCGAGCTTATCAAAAAAGGCGAATAGCACGGCTATTTAACGACTTTGATAAGTTCGGCTTATGATGTTTATGGGGTTTGCAGTCGGTTTTTAGTTCTCGGACAGGCTCCTAGAGCAAATTAAACAAGTTAAATAGGACAGCAACAATGGAATATATTCCCGGTTTAGCAGGGATTCCCGTAACGGAATCAAAAATATCTTGTATTGATGGTCAAAAAGGAATCTTGTCATATCGTGGTTATGATATTCAAGAACTGGCGGAATTCTCCTCGTTTGAAGAGACAACGTTACTGTTGCTGTTTGGCGATTTGCCAACGGCGGAAGAGCTGGCGCGGTTTGATGAGCAGTTAAGAGAGAATCGACGGGTTAAATATAACATTCGTGAAATCATGAAAAACTTACCGCCCACAACCCACCCAATGCACATGTTGCAGGTGGTCGTGGCGAGTTTGGCGAGCTTTTACCCAAGTACCGAGTACATGAAGGGTGGCACGGAAAACGAAGGTTACATTAACGATGTAACCGTTAAAATTATTGCCCACATGGGAACGTTAGTGGCCATGTGGGAGCACATGCGTAATGGCTATGACCCTATTGAACCGCGTAAAGATTTAACCTATGCCGAAAACTTTTTATATATGGTAACCGGTGAAGAACCCGATGCAAACTGGGCGCGTTTATTAGATGCCATTTTGATTTTACACGCAGAACACACCATTAACGCTTCTACATTTACTACGATGGTAACTGGATCTACCTTGGCAAACCCCTGTTCCGTGATCTCTTCGGCTATTGCCTCTTTATCGGGGCCATTGCATGGCGGTGCGAATCAAAAAGTGATTGAGATGCTTGAAGAAATTGGCGCACCTGAGAATGCACGCGCTTACATTGAAGAGCGTTTGGCCAATAAAAAAGTCATTTGGGGCATGGGGCATCGTGAATATAAAACCAAAGACCCGCGTGCCACGATTTTGCAAAAACTCTCTTCGGCCTTATTGAAAGAAAAATCGGAAGAGTTGAGTACGATTTTTCAAACGGCGCTGGAAGTGGAAAAAATATGTGAAGAGCTATTAGGACATAAAGGGGTTTACCCCAATGTCGATTTCTATTCGGGTATTCTGTATAAAGAGATGGGCTTTGATGTTGGTATTTTTACCCCGATATTTGCCGTAGCACGTTCAGCGGGGTGGATGGCGCATTGGCGCGAGCAGTTGCAAGACAATAAGATTTTTAGACCCACTCAAGTTTATAAAGGTTCAGGAAGTTTGTGCTACTTGCCCGTTGAAAAACGTGGGGATGGCGCTTAGGGGTTAAGTGTAAGGTTTCACTACGTTGTATTCGTTTTATTCATAAGAGCTCG
>WFNQ01000121.1 GCA_015488565.1 Thiomicrorhabdus sp. | reverse complement strand
GAATTCGATCAACCCCTTTCGGTTATTAGCTTAAAAAATATCTTGCCCCAGTTCGACACCAAAATCTCCTACTTAAAAGACGCGTTTCAACCTAAATATTTACAACGATTTATTGAACTGGTAACGGAACAAAATCACTAAACAGTAGTGAACCTAAAAATATCAAGCAAAAAAAACCTCGAATACACGAGGTTTTTTTAGAAAGTAATACAGACAGCAATTATGCCACCTTCAACTCACTTTGAGGCGTAGCTTCTAATGCCGCAATACGATCTTCTAGTGGCGGGTGAGATGTAAACAACTGTCCAATCTTACTCTTACCAGAAGAGATTCCCAATGCCGCCATTTGATCTGGCAATTCACCTGGTGTCATGGTTTGCAAACGACGTAGCGCGGCAATCATATTCTCTTTACCAGCTAAGTAAGCCCCACCGTTGTCCGCATGAAACTCACGTTTACGTGAAAACCACATGGCAATAATGCTGGCTAAAATACCAAATAGTACTTGCGCAATAATATCCACAATAATAAAGGTCCAGCTATGCCCAGCTTCTTCATTTTTAAGAATCACACGATCCACAACATAGGCGACAATTTTCGCAAAGAAAATAACAAAGGTGTTTAATACGCCTTGCAATAAAGCCATCGTGACCATATCACCATTAGCAACATGCGCCACTTCATGGCCTAATACCGCTTCCACTTCATTTTGACGCATGTTGCGCATTAACCCAGTTGATACGGCAACTAATGAGTTGTTTTTACTCATCCCTGTTGCAAAAGCATTTGGCTCTGGCGAGTCATAAATGGCCACTTCAGGTGTTTTAATACCTGCTTTTTCTGCTTGACGCGTAACCGTATCCACTAACCACTGTTCATCTGCGTTTTTAGGTTCCTTAATTACTTTGGCACCCGTCGACATTTTTGCCATCCATTTGGACATAGCTAACGAGATAAACGATCCTGCAAAACCAAAAATTAACGCAAACATAAATAAGTTATTTAGGTTTAGACTGGTGCCTTCCATGTAGCTGCCGACACCTAAAAGATTCATCGCTAACATGGCAACGGCAATCACCGCGATGTTTGTTAATAAAAATAAACCAATACGTTTCATTGAGAACGCTCCTTAAAAAATAAAAAGGTTAAAATCGGTTCCAAGTCATTTTGGAACAAATATTTTATATGTCTAATATAAGGTTTTTTTATAACCTTTCAAGTTTTTCAATCATTTTTTTCAATATATTTAATCACTTTAACTTAGCAACCAGCATTTTATTGACTTGCCCAGGATTGGCTTGACCACCCGACACTTTCATAATTTGACCGACAAAATAACCTAACATTTTGGTTTGTCCTGCTTTATAAGACTCAACTTGCTCAGGATTATTGGCCAGTACCTCATCGACCAGAGCTTCAATCGCGCCAGTATCGGTAATTTGCTTAAGTCCTTTGCTCTCAATAACCTGATCGGCCGTGCCTTCGCCCTGCCACATCGCTTCAAAGACTTGTTTGGCGATTTTACCCGAAATGCTGTTATCCAAAATACGTTCAATCATACCCGCTAACATTTCAGCACTCACCGGCGATACCTCAACCGACAAACCATCACGGTTCAATGCGGCAGAAAAGCCTGAAGTAACCCAGTTAGCACACAGTTTAATGTCTTTTTTCTGAGTCAACGCAACCACTTTTTCAAAAAACTCGGCCATCGCACGAGAGCTGGTTAAGACCACAGCATCATAATCACTCAACCCAAACTCCGTAACAAAACGGGTACGTTTTGCCTCCGGCAACTCTGGCATGGTGGCTCGAATGGCTTCAATGTCTTCATCAACAATAATAACGGGCAACAAATCGGGACAAGGAAAATAACGATAGTCATTGGCATCTTCTTTGGTACGCATTGACCGAGTGGTATCATTTTCAGCATCATATAAACGCGTCTCTTGAACCACGGTTCCGCCACTTTCAATGAGCTCAATTTGACGTTCAATCTCAAACTCAATTGCTTTTTCAATAAAGCGAAATGAGTTAATATTTTTGAGTTCTGCACGTGTTCCCAATGGTTCACCAGGACGGCGAACCGATACATTAGAGTCCACTCGAAACGAACCTTCTTGCATGTTGCCGTCACAAATACCAAGGTATTGCACTAATTCGTGCATTTTTTTAGCGTAGGCCACGGCTTCTTTGGCCGAAGACATATCGGGATCCGAAACAATTTCCAATAATGGCGTACCTGAACGGTTTAAATCAACCCCCGTCTGCCCCGGTACTAAACCATGCACCGATTTACCCGCATCTTCTTCCAAGTGCGCTCGCGTGACACCGATGACTTTTTTGCGACCATCTTCTAATTCAATCTCTAATTTGCCTTGCCCTACAATGGGAAATTCAAATTGTGTGGTTTGATACCCTTTTGGTAAATCAGGGTAAAAATAGTTTTTGCGATCAAAAACCGAACGCTTACCAATTTCAGCATCCAATGCCAATCCCAACATAATGGATTTGCCAATCACGGCTTGGTTTAATACGGGTAACACGCCCGGCATTCCAAGATCAATCGGACAAGCTTGGCTGTTTGGCGCTGCACCATACGCGGTGGAGGCACCTGAAAATATTTTTGACTTTGTGGTTAACTGAGCATGTATCTCTAACCCGATGACGACTTCCCAACTCATTTTTTATTCGCTCCTACTCAATTATTGATACTGTGCTGGTGTTTTAGTGTGCCAATCGGTCACTTGTTGAAACTGATGACCAATATTCAACAATTGCGCTTCACTAAAATAAGGGCCTACAATATGCAAACCAACGGGACGATTTTGTGCAAACCCTGCTGGCACAGAGAGTGCTGGCAAACCACCTAAGTTAACGGGAATGGTATACAAGTCCGATAAATACATACTCACTTGATCGTCCGACTTTTCACCAATATTAAAGGCAGACGTCGGCGCAACGGGCCCCATAATGACATCACACGATTGAAATGCTTTGATGAAATCGTCTCGAACCATTCGGCGTAGTTTTTGTGCCTTTAAATAGTACTCATCATAATACCCAGCGGACAATGCATAAGCTCCGACCATAATGCGGCGTTTAACCTCTTCTCCAAATCCTTCAGAACGTGAACGCTTGTATAAATCGGTTAAATCTTTGGGCTGCTCACAACGGTAACCAAAACGAACGCCATCAAAACGAGATAAGTTTGAAGAGGCCTCAGCAGGGGCCAGAACATAGTAAGAAGGCACGGCCAAATCTTTATTAGGTAAGTGAATTTCTACGATTTCGGCACCTAGCTTTTCTACTTCAGCAATGGCATTTTTTACTACGGCTTCCACTTCGGCATCCAATCCCTCGCCAAAATATTCGGCTGGAACGCCCACTTTAAGGCCTTTTAATGAATGTCCTAATGCCGCAGTATAGTCGATTTTTTCACGCTCTAAGCTGGTGGAATCTCGCGCATCAAATCCAGCCATCGCATTCAATAACCAAGCCGAATCTTCCGCCGAACGGGTCATAGGCCCTGCCTGATCAAAGCTGGAGGCGTAAGCGATAATGCCAAAACGAGATACCACACCATAAGTTGGTTTAATGCCCGTAATGCCACAAAAAGAGGCGGGTTGGCGAATCGAACCACCAGTATCCGTTCCAGTGGCCAAAGGGGCTAACCCTGCGGCAATCACCGCCGCCGCACCACCCGAAGAGCCTCCCGGTACGGCTTGGTGATCCCATGGGTTTTTAGTTGCGCCGTAATAGCTGCTCTCCGAAGAAGAGCCCATCGCAAATTCATCCATATTGGTTTTACCCAAAATAGGCATGCCAACCTTTTTCAATTGCGTAACAACATGCGCATCATAAGGAGCAATAAAGTTATCCAACATCTTAGAACCACAAGATGTTTTAACCCCATCGGTACAAAAAATATCTTTATGTGCGACAGGAATCCCCGTCAATAATTCGGCATCACCTGATGCAAGGCGCTGATCAGCTTCTTCAGCCATCTGAATGGCTAACTCTGGCGTAACCGTTACATACGCATTCAGTTCACCATCGAACTGAGCAATACGGTCAAGGTAGTGTTGTGTCAACTGCACACTGGTAATGTCACCCGCATGAAGTTTTTCACTCATCTGTTTTATAGTTAAATTATGCATCTTATTATCACTCAATCACTTGCGGAACTAAATAATGGGCTTCTGCGGCAGCAGGGGCAATGGCTTGTAATTTCTCATGCTGATCCACTTCCGTCACCACATCGGGTCTCAATCGCTGTACAGCATCAAGAGGGTGTGCCATTGGCAGCACATCTTGTGTATCCGCCGCTTCCATCTGTGCAAATAAATCTAAAATATTAGACAGCTTTTGCGCCACCCCCTCTACAGCCTCTTCCCGCACTTCTATTTGCGTTAATCGTGATATATACTCAACTTCTGCTTTCCCTAAAGACACGATTTTCTCCTAATCAACACCCAAATCAAATAAAGAAGCCAGGCACTTAAACCTTAACCCTCTTTAAAAAAACAATGTAAACAAAATAAATAATAATGTAATGTTATTTAACCGCATAAAATAACATATTTAGGGCGCCTCTGCATAAATCCTTAACCAGACCCCCTCCTTCCTGATAAAAACTCCTCCCCCCTATTTTCATTTTTATACGCAGCGTCACCCCAAACCCTTACACAGAAGCATAAAAACAGTATAAGAGATTGAAAAACATAGAGTTTTTACATGTACAATCACACCCTTAGGATCGATGAAGTATTTTAAAATCATAGGTTTATCAAAGGGTTGCGCTAGACCCGTATTTCTATGTAAGGATTTGGGATCATATATAACTTTTACACATCCATTAACTTAAGTTAAAATACGGCGTTTATTTACCTCAGTTAAACCTCAAGGATACTACTCGATGTTTCGTAAAATCATGGGACTTTTCTCAAGCGACCTTTCAATTGATTTAGGAACCGCCAATACATTAATTTATGTACGCGGAAAAGGCATGGTGTTAAACGAACCCTCTGTAGTGTCGATTCGTACCAGCAAACGCGGAGGTAACAGCCGTTCTATTGTTGCCGTTGGTGAAAATGCCAAACTGATGCTGGGAAAAGAAAACCAAGATATTCAAACCATTCGTCCGTTAAAAGATGGGGTGATTGCCGATTTTGAAGTCACTGAAAAAATGCTCCAATCCTTTATTCGTAAAGTGCACGAAGCCAAATTCTTTCAACCCAGCCCACGAGTACTGGTCTGCGTTCCCTGTGGTTCAACCCAAGTGGAACGCCGAGCAATCCGTGAATCGGCTGCTGGCGCAGGCGCACGTGAAGTATTTTTGATTGAAGAACCAATGGCCGCCGCAATTGGCGCGGGGATGCCTGTTAGCGAACCAACCGGTTCAATGGTAGTGGATATTGGCGGGGGTACGACTGAGGTGGCCACCCTCTCTCTCAACGGGATTGTTTGGGCCGATTCGGTTAAAGTTGGGGGGGATCGCTTTGATGACGCCATCATTAAATACGTTCGCCGTAATTACGGCATGATTATTGGTGAAACCACCGCCGAAAAAATCAAAAAAACCATTGGTACGGCGTACCATGAAGTCAATCCAGACACCATGGAAGTTCACGGTAGTAATATTGCCGAAGCCGTTCCTCGTCGTTTTACCTTGAACAGCAATGAAGTATTGGAAGCGCTTCACGAACCACTCTCCGCCATTGTCAGTGCCGTAAGAACCGCGTTAGAAAACACGCCACCTGAATTGGGAGCTGATATCGCAGAACACGGTATCGTTCTTACCGGTGGAGGCGCATTGCTACGCAACCTAAGCACATTATTGGCTGAAGAAACCGGTATTCCTGTAATTATCGCTGACGACCCATTAACCTGTGTGGCGCGCGGTGGAGGCCGAGCTCTAGAGCTCATGGATGAAAAAGGCTTAGATGTCTTTTCATTTGAATAAGTAACGACCCTGGAGTCCAGCATCAGTCAGCTTACCACCTCACAACAAGAGGGTATGCAATTTGTCATTGCCTTTACCCTTGCCATTGCATTAATGGCGGCTGACCATTATGGGCAATTAATGGGCAGTTTTCGCAGTCTACTGTTAACCACCATTACGCCCATTGAACGCGTGGCAACACTGCCAAAACAACTTTACCAACTCGCAACCACCGATTTCACGAACATTGACTCCCTTAAGCTTGAAAACCAACAACTCAAAACAGAATTACTTCTGGTCAAAGCAAAACAACAACAATTTTTAAATTTGCAACTTGAAGTCGCACGTTTAGAATCGTTGCTTGGAACGGCTGGAGAGATTAATACACAATCGCTACAAATTGCCACCGTGACGTTTTACAGCAACAACCCATTATCACAATACATTACGCTCGATAAAGGCCAGCTTAAAAAAGTCTCGGAACAACAAACCGTGATTGATTCAAAAGGAATTATGGGGCAAATCATTAGCACCACGCCCACCAGCTCACGTGTACTCTTAATCACAGATCCTGACCATCAAATACCTGTTCGAATCCAACGCACAGGGCAACGTGGCATTTTAAGTGGCACAGGACACGACACCACCCAATTAGAATTTATCCCTAAGAACAGTGCCGTCGAAGTAGGTGATTTATTAGAAAGCTCCGGACTCGGTGGCGTTTTTCCTGCAGGCTATCCCGTTGCGATTATCACTCAAATTGAAAATAAAGCAGGCAATCCTTATCTCGATATTACCGCCTCTCCCATTGCGGATCTATCTCAGTCACACAAAGTCCTCATTCTTTCTCAAGCCTCCCCGTATTTAAATTTTGATGAAAAATTAACGGATCCAGCCGATGTCAACTAAACTGTTTAACCTGAAGTCATCTCAAGCACGCTGGATGATTCTCTTTTCATACCTAATTGCCCTTGCATTAGATACGGTTGCTCTATTAGGCCATTCATCCCCCATCGTCCCGCCTTTAACCCTTTTTGTACTGCTCTACTGGTGCGCCCATTTTTTAGATCGAACCCACCTCTTTTCTGCCTTCATTTTAGGCCTGCTTGCCGATACGTTATATCAAACCACGCTGGGCTCTCATGCACTGCTTTTTATCATCATCACCTTTTTGATGCTTCGTCACCGCTTGCGCTTTAAAACCTATCCCGTTTGGCAACAAGCCTTTTTTATCAGCCTATATATGCTCGCTTATCAGCTGCTTAACTATCTATTCTTTAACCCCGTACTCAACAGCAATGATTTTGTACAATACTGGAGTATGCCCGCCATTAGCATACTGCTTTGGCCAATGCTATCCTATGGTTTAAAACAAATCTCACATACTACCGCCAATGACTAACCATCAGGATAATTAAAGCACAATGCCTGAACATCTTGACTTTAACAGTGACAATGAAAGCTTTAACAAAAAGAGACAGTTTCGTTTTCGGCTGTATGTCGCCTTTATTTTCACCCTCATACTCTTTGCCATTCTCATTGCTCGAATGACACAACTTCAATGGCTCGAACACGAACGCTATCAAGGACTGGCTGAAGGCAATCGAATTTCAATTGAAACGTTGCCACCCACTCGCGGTAAAATATTTGATCGAAACCATATTCTATTAGCAGATAACCAGCCCGTTTATGCCCTGAAATTGATTCGTGAAAAAATGGATAATATCAATGCAACCATGCTGGCCATTCAAGTTATTTTAGACAACGTTGATCCTAAACGAGTCCATGATTTCTTTCAAAAATTTAAAAAACGCAATCGTTCTAAAAGCTATACGCTGCCTTTCTCCTTTAGCGAAGAACAAGCCGCACAATTTGCCGTCATCAGCCATAAACATCCAGGAGTTACCCTTACCGCTCGCCTAAAACGTACCTACCCTCACGGTGCTTCAGCGGTTCACGCACTGGGTTATGTCGGTCGAATCAATCAAAAAGAGTTGAAAAAACTTGATCCAAAAGCCTACCGTGGTACCGATATTATTGGTAAATCGGGTATCGAAAAATACTACGAAGACGTCTTACACGGCTCTCCAGGCATTCAACAGATCGAAACCAATGTACGTGGTCGTGTACTGAGAAAGCTCGAAACCCTTCCCGCTATCCCAGGAAAAGACATTCACCTTACTCTGGATATTGAACTGCAACAATTTGCCGAATCCCTTATGGGAGAGATGCGTGGTGCTATTGTGGCACTCGACCCTCAAAACGGGGAAGTGTTTGCTTTTGTCAGCACCCCCATTTTTGACCCCAATCTTTTTGTGGATGGCATTGATCACAAGTCGTACAACGCTCTACTTCATAATCCTAGCCGCCCTTTTATTAATCGCGTTATCAATGGACGCTACCCTCCAGGTTCGACCACCAAACCTTTTATGGCACTCGGTGCAATTGAGAATAATTTTATCTCCCCGAATAAAAAAATATATGATCCCGGTTATCTTGTCTATAAAGACCACCGTTATCGTGATTGGAAACGAACAGGACACGGGCTAGTCGATATGAATAAAGCCATTGTCGAATCCTGCGATACCTATTTTTATGAACTCAGCTTAGACATGGGCATTGACAACATTCATGACGCACTCGCCCCCTTTGGCTTTGGCTCTCACACTGGCATTGATATTCATGGTGAATCTAAAGGAATTTTACCGTCTCAAGCATGGAAAAGAGAGGTCAAAGGTAAGCCATGGTTTCGTGGTGAAACCATCATCTCCTCGATTGGTCAAGGCTACAACCTGACGACGCCTTTACAACTGGCCAGAGCTACGGCCATATTAGCAAACCGAGGCAAAGTCATTCGTCCGCACCTTGTTCGCTCTCATAAAACAGAGGCGTTAGAGCAAATTGAGATTAAGAAAATTTCCAACTGGGAAAAGGTTATTAAGAGCATGGAAAATGTCATGCACAGTAAAAAAGGCACGGCTCGCCGACATGCAACACACCTACCCTTTAAAATGGCTGGAAAAACGGGTACCGCACAAGTGTTTAGCTTAAACGCTGGAGACTATGACGCTGATATGCTGCATGAGAAATTACACGACCACTCTCTATTCATAGGATTTGCACCTGTTGATAACCCTAAGATTGCCATCGCGGTTATTGCCGAAAATGCTGGAAGTGGTAGTAAAACTGCAGCCCCTATTGGGGTAAAAGTCATTGAAAAATTCTTTCAACTGTACGAGTCAGAGACCTACTACCCACAACAAAATGTGACCGCGAATAACCATGAAGATTGACCTGCCAAAAACACATAAGATGTACCGAAAAAATAAGGGATTTTTAGAAGCCATGCACATTGATGGCTGGCTTTTGCTAGGTATTTTATTACTGCTCGCCACTAGTTTAGCGGTAGTTTACAGTGCCTCAGGTGGTGACGAAGCCGTCATGACTCGCCAAGCAATTCGTATTGGCATTGCGTTAACCATTATGTTTATATTTGCCCAAATCCCACCCAATATTATTTATATCTTTACCCCATGGCTCTTTTTAATGGGTATTTTAATGCTCATTGCCGTATTGCTCTTTGGTGATATTGGCAAAGGCGCACAACGCTGGCTCGAAATTGGCCCCATACGCTTTCAGCCTTCTGAAGCGATGAAGCTGGTGCTACCCATCACCATCGCATGGCTCTTTGCACACAGTAAATTCCCTCCCTCATTTGGTCGCTTAGTATTAGGAACCGCACTCATCGCACTCACGGGAAGTCTTATCGTGGTACAGCCCGATTTAGGAACCTCACTGCTTATTGGATTAAGTGGCCTCTCCGTACTCTTTTTTGCTGGCCTACCTTGGAAAGTTATTTTTACCGCGATTGCCGGGGTTATTTTGAGCGCACCCGTAGCTTGGCATTTTATGCATGGCTATCAAAAACAGCGCGTCCTCACTTTTTTAACCCCTGAATCCGATCCTTTAGGCAGCGGTTACCATATTATTCAATCTAAAATTGCCATTGGGTCGGGCGGAATTGATGGGAAAGGCTACATGGGAAGTACCCAAGCCCATTTAGAATTTCTACCAGAAAGTACCACAGATTTTATTTTTTCGGTGCTCGCGGAGGAGTTTGGACTACTTGGAGTAATTGGCCTACTGATGCTATACAGCTTCGTTATTGCCAGAGGTTTATACATCGCCTCGCAAGCCCAAGACAACTTTACCCGATTGATTGCCGCCAGCTTTATGATGACACTGTTTGTCTACATTTTTGTTAACATTGGTATGGTCAGTGGCTTGCTTCCCGTGGTTGGACTTCCTCTGCCTCTTATGAGCTATGGAGGGAGCTCATTGCTTACCTTAATGATTAGTTTTGGTATTTTAATGTCCATACACACCCACAAAAAACTGTTAAGCAAGTAGGTATTCTCTGCAAGAGGGGCTTGATTTACATCAATCAAGCGTTTTGATTTTAAGCAAATTATGTTACATTAAGCGTCTTATTTTTGTCTAAAAACATAGAGAAACCATTGCTGTTATGCTTAATTTAAAACGTTCTTTTTTCCTGCTTTTTTTATTCACATTGAGCCTTTTTCAATCAGCCCTTGCCCAGCCGACCCCAACTCAAACGGCCAAACCGAATAACGCAAAACCCTATGTCATTCCTTCCCCCCCATCCATTGCCGCTAAGTCATACCTGTTAATCGACTTTAACAGTGGACACGTTTTAGCAGAGAAAAATTCAAATCAACGTGTTGAACCCGCCAGCCTGACAAAAATCATGACAGGCTATGTGGTCATTAATGAGCTTAAAAATGACAATATCAGCATGGATGACATGGTCACCATTAGCCATAAAGCATGGAAAATGCCCGGTTCTAAAATGTTTATTGAAGTGGGTAAACAAGTCTCTGTTCGTGACCTCATTAAAGGCATGGTGATTCAATCCGGTAACGATGCCAGTGTTGCACTGGCTGAAATGGTGGCAGGCAGTGAAGAAGTCTTTGCACAACTCATGAATAAATACGCCAAAAGTATTGGTATGACCAACACCCACTACGTGAATGCCACTGGGCTACCCCATAAGGATCACTACACCAGCGCACATGATTTAGCCCTCCTAACCAAAGCCCTTATTACCGAGTTTCCTGAGGAGTACAAATGGTACTCTGAGAAAAAATTTACCTTTAATGGCATTACGCAATACAACCGCAATAAACTGCTTTGGCAAGACCCCACAGTTGACGGTCTAAAAACAGGGCATACGGACAGTGCCGGCTACTGCTTAGTGGCCTCCGCTCTGCGTGATGACACGCGCTTAATCAGTATTATTTTAGGCGCAAACAGCGCAGATAAACGTGTTCAAGAGACTCAAAAACTACTCAATTATGGTTTTCGTTTTTTTGAAACCCACAAACTCTACAGTGCCGAACAGCGTCTAAACGATGCGGTTGTCTGGGAAGGAACTCGTGACTTAATTGGTGTTGGTACCGAACAAGATTTATACGTCACCATCCCACGGGGCCAGTATAAAAACCTCATTATCGAAAGTACCATTCAACCAGAGATTAAAGCCCCCATTCAAAAAGGCCAAACGCTTGGAACCCTTCAAGTCTCCCTCAGTGATGAAGTTATTGCCGAAATTCCACTGGTTGCCCTATCCGAGATTGAAGAAGGCTCTTTCTTTAAAAAACTCATTGATCAAATTAAACTCTTTTTTAAAGGCTTATTTAGCTTTTTAGATTAACGAATATAGAAACAAATCGAGCCCCTCATGAATCACGTCAATAACACTGAACAAATTGTCTACTTAAATGGCCACTTTATGCCAATGGCCGACTCGACTATCTCCACTCAAGATCGTGGATTCCTGTTTGGTGATGGCGTTTATGAAGTCATTCCTGTTTATAACAGACAACTGTTTCGCTTTAAAGAGCACTTACAACGATTAACAAACAGCTTAAATGCCGTGCAAATTCCAAATCCTTTATCGGATTCCGAATGGCTCACCCTGCTCAATACACTCATTGAAAAACATCCGTGGAAAGACCAATATATCTATCTACAAGTCACCCGTGGTATTCAAATGCAACGAGACCACTTGCCCGCAGAAAAGTTAACCCCAACCGTCTATGCTTACACCAATCCGCTCAAACCTGTGGCATCGCATATTATTGAAAATGGCATCAAAGTCATTACTCTAGAGGATATTCGCTGGTTAAAATGTGATATTAAAGCCATCACCCTTCTGCCCAATGTCATGATGAAACTCGCCGCCAAAGCACAAGGCGCAGACGATGCTATTTTAGTCTCGCGGGAAGGATTGATTACCGAAGGCACGGCCAGCAATGCGTTTATGGTCAAGGACGGTACAATTTTTACCCCCCCTAACAGCAACCAACTGTTACCCGGCATTACCCGACAAGTGATTGAACGTATTGCACATGCACACGGTATTCCACTCATTGAACAAGACATTACCGAAGCCATGCTCAACGAGGCCGATGAAATTTGGTTATCCAGCTCCACCAAAGAAGCCCTGCCCGTTACCACCCTCAATAACACCCCCGTTGGCACAGGAAAACCCAGCGCTGTTTGGCAAAAAATAAATCACTTTTATCACCAATACAAACAAGATTTTATTCAAACTAAATCGTCCTGCGAGCACCAATCATGACCAAAGATTTACACACCCCAGACACTGAAAGTTTAATTGAATTTCCCTGTGATTTTAAGCTAAAAGCCATGGGAAAAAATTGCGATACCTTTATTGATACCGTTTACGAGATAACCACAAAACACGCTCCCGAAACCCCTCGTGAGAATATCTCCATTAACAACTCCAGCGGTAAAAAATTTATCTCCGTTAATATTGTTATTTATGCCACCTCAATTGAACAAATCCACGGTATTTATGGCGACTTAAAAAAGCATCCCGAAGTCTTAATGACCCTGT
>WFNQ01000120.1 GCA_015488565.1 Thiomicrorhabdus sp. | reverse complement strand
TTGGAAGGCCGAGGTAATAGCCAATATACGATACCCGCAATATGGTGGAGGGTGGTGGATTCGAACCACCGAAGGCGGAGCCAGCAGATTTACAGTCTGCCCCCTTTGGCCACTCGGGAAACCCTCCAAATTGTGTGTGCGTATTCTATAGTGTTTTACTAAACTGTCAACATTAAATATTAACTTTTTTTAAAAAACACTTCATTTAAACACGAACCCAGACTCGAAAGCTTTTAAGGATACGCAAAATAGCGCCCTAGCCTTTCAATCTGTTCCGTATTGTAACAAGCAATACAAAGAATACAATAGGAGTAACAGTTTTTTTACCCCCCCTCTCCAAGGCTGATAAAATACTTTTCTAAACTCTTTATCCGTGGCTTTTTTATGCAAAACAACTGGCAACAACTCTTACAATTCGACCAAAAGCATATCTGGCACCCTTATACCAAAATACCGAACCCCCTTGCAACCATTGGAGTACAAAAAACAGCGGGGTCTATTATTATATTGGCCGATAACAGAGAGCTAATTGATGCAATGTCCTCGTGGTGGGCTTGCATCCATGGTTACAACCACCCTCTTATCCAAAAAGCCATGCATAAACAAATTGAAACCATGCCTCACATCATGTTTGGAGGACTCACACACCAACCCGCGATTGAACTTGCGCAACGCTTAATCAAGCTCACTCCAAAAGGACTAGAAACGGTTTTTTTTAGCGATTCTGGCTCCGTTGCCGTAGAGGTCGCCATTAAAATGGCCTTGCAATACTGGATTAGCTTAAAGCAGCCCGATAAAAAACACTTGATGACAATTAAAGGCGGCTATCACGGAGACACATTTGCCACTATGGCACTTTGCGATCCTGATAATGGAATGCACCATCTTTTTAACAATAGCCTAACAAAACATTATTTTGCCCCAAAACCTCAATTAGGCTTTCACATTGATTCTGACAACCAAGATATCAACGCATTTAAAACATTGCTCTCAAAACATCATCAAACCATTGCCGCTGTTTGCCTTGAACCGATTGTGCAAGGCGCTGGGGGTATGCGATTTTATCGACCCAACTATCTAAAACAGATTAGCCTGCTCTGCCAAGAATACAATGTATTGTTAATCGCAGATGAAATTGCAACTGGATTTGGTCGAACAGGTAAGCTATTTGCTTGTGAATGGGCAAACATAACACCCGATATTCTGTGCCTAGGAAAGTCTTTAACAGGCGGAAACCTAACCCTTGCTGCGACATTAACAACCGATGTGATTAGCCAAACAATTAGCCAAGGAGAACCCGGACTCTTAATGCATGGCCCCACCTTTATGGCCAACCCCTTGGCCTGCGCTACAGCCATCGCCAGCATTGATTTACTGCTATCAAGCCCTTGGCAACAAAATATTCAACGGATCGAAACACACTTACAGCAGACTCTACTGCCATTAAAAGAAGAGTCGGGCATCAAGGATGTTCGTGTGCTGGGTGCGATTGGCGTGATTGAACTTGAACAAGACAACTTAGGTGAAAAAGTACAAGCTTATGCGGTGGAAAACGGAGTGTGGTTACGCCCCTTTGGAAACCTAATTTATACCATGCCTGCATTTAACATCCCTCAACAGCAACTCCATAAACTCACAAAAGGGATAATCTTGGCCGTCAAAAAAGCACTATCAGAATATATAGAGCAAAACTAAGCTAAATCAATAATTTCATAGTCATGAGATAACGCTACCGTCGCTTCTAACATTTTAGAGACAGAACAGTATTTTTCAGCAGAAAGATCCACAGCACGCTTTACTTTTTTTTCATTCAGGGCTCGGCCTGTGACTTTAAAATGCACATGAATACTGCGGTACACTTTCGGTACGGTATCAGAGCGCTCAGACATTATCTCAATCTGACAGTCTTCAACATCCTGCTTGCCTTTTTGCAGCATTAATACCACATCAATACCAGTACAACCACCTAGCCCCATTAAAACCATTTCCATTGGACGTGGCCCAAGATCTTCTCCACCAACGTCAGGCGACGCATCCATTAAAACGGAATGACCTCCCTCTGTTTTCGCTTTAAACGCCATTTTTCCTTGCCACTTAACGACTACGGTCATATTACACTCTTAATTTTATTTAAAAATTGAATTACTAAAAAATCTCCCCCCCCCTTGAGATAGAGGGAGGGGGAGAAGCTTAGGAAATCTCTGAACAAACCCCTTAAGTAAGGTTTTTTTCAATTGAAAAACAGTTCGGCGAGCTTTTCTCCAGGATCAGCAGAGCGCATAAACGCTTCGCCCACTAAAAAGCTGTTTACAGCATGAGAACGCATTTTCTGCACATCTTCTCTGGTTAAAATACCACTTTCAGTAATCACGATACGATCATCTGGAATTTTATCCAACATTCGAATGGTGTTTTCTAAGGAGACCTCAAAGCTATGCAAATCCCGATTATTAATTCCAATCATCGGGAGAGGCAGCCGCAGTGCTCGCTCCAACTCTTCTTCATTATGAACCTCAATCAATACATCCATATCCAATGTCATGGCGGTTTGCGTCAGCTCAGACATTTGTGCATCGCCAATCGCAGCGGCAATCAATAAAATACAGTCGGCACCAATGGCACGCGCTTCATACACTTGGTAATCATCGACAATAAAATCTTTGCGAATAATGGGTAAATCAACGGCTTCTCGAACGTGTTGCAAATAAGCATTAGACCCTTGAAAGAAGTCTTGATCGGTTAAAACAGATAAACAAGCGGCGCCATGCTGTTCATAAGTTTTTGCAATTTCAACAGGATCAAATGGCTCCCTTAAAACCCCCTTACTAGGAGAGGCCTTTTTAATTTCGGCAATCACGGCAGACTGTCCTACATCCAGTTTAGCAAGCATGGCTCCAACAAAACTTCTCGTCTCAGGTGCCAATAAAGCTCGTTTTTTCATTTCACGCAATGAAACTCGATCACAACCTTCTTGAATTTCTTCTAATTTTCGTAAAATAATTTTTTTTAAAATGGTTGGTGTACCATTCATAATAAAATCCTTGTTAAATTTTGTAACCTTACCCTAGCCTTTCTTCAGGAATTCTCCATAAAAAAAACAATAATAAGGTTGCTATACCCAAAAGCATACCTTGTAGAGCAATATCTCCCCACAACAGCACAATCGAAAAGCCAAACGTTAAAATAATTAAGAGTGTCGCCCGTTTTTTGGTGACTCTTTTCATGGTGCGTGTACTTTCCCAACGTCGCAAATCAGCACCAAACCAGCGGTTATTGAGCAGTGCTTGATGAAATCGTGGGGAGCTACTGGCAAAACAAGCTGCCGCTAAAATCATAAACGGCGTGGTGGGTAAAAGAGGTAGCAGAACACCAACCAACCCTAGGCTAAAAAACACGGCACCTGCCATAAACAAAAACCAACGTTTAATCTTCTGTCGCATGTTGTAAAAACTACGCTATTCGTTTTTACGCAAAAGACTGTGTTTTCGTAATAAATTCATTAAACTTATTTTGTGCTAGCCCTTTTGCAATCACCGTACGAGCCAAAGTGACTCCTTCTGGATAGGTTTTAGCCAGCCCAGAAACATACAATGCCGCACCCGAATTTAAACAAACAATATCTTTAGCGGCGCTGTCGTTATTCGCAAAGACGGAACGAATAATATTTAAACTATCTTGCGCAGAATCCACCGATAAATCGCCTAAACTCACATGATCCATATCCAAATCATAAGGATCAATTTCCCAGTAAAAAATTTCCCCCCCCCTTAATTCGGCCACCGAAGTCTTGCTTGCAATACTAATTTCATCTAAGCCATCATCAGCATGAACAACCATTACGTGCTCCGAACCCAGCTTTTGCAATACTTTAGCAAACAGAGTAATTAATGACTTGTCATAAACACCAATCACTTGATAGGGCGCACCAGCAGGATTGGTTAATGGACCCAGCAAATTAAAAATCGTTCGAACCCCCATCTCCTTTCGTGCGCCAATAACATGTTTCATTGCGCCATGGTGTGCTTGAGCAAACATAAAGCCAACCCCGGTCTCAGCAATACACTCTGCAACTTGCTCTGGCGAGAGTGTTAAATCAACCCCCGCCGCCTCCAGCACATCAGCACTGCCCGACTGACTGGAAATAGAGCGATTACCATGCTTGGCAACCACGCCACCTGCCGCTGCCACAACAAAAGCACACGCAGTTGAAATATTAAAGGT
The DNA here is from genome assembly GCA_015488565.1 of Thiomicrorhabdus sp. Lineage (GTDB taxonomy): Bacteria > Pseudomonadota > Gammaproteobacteria > Thiomicrospirales > Thiomicrospiraceae > Thiomicrorhabdus. The sequence continues at coordinate 6,746 of WFNQ01000120.1, read as the reverse complement.
ATTCGCCCCATCACCACCAGTACCGCACGTATCAACCAACTTGCTTTTATCATTCAATACGACTGGCGTTGCCAAGGAGCGCATGACTCGAACAGCCGATGTAACTTCGGCTAACGTCTCACCTTTCATGCGCAAAGCCGTTAAAATTGCACCAATTTGAGCCTGAGTGGCATGACCAGACATAAGCTGTTCCATAACCGATTCCATCTGCTCTTCATGCAATTCATGACGATTTAATAACTGCTCTAATGCTTGCTTAAGTTCCATGCCCCCTCCCATCGTTTTAAAGCACACTATGCATGTTGCTCTAAAAAATTTTTTAACATGTTATGCCCTTGCTCCGTCAAGATCGATTCAGGATGAAATTGAACCCCTTCAATCGGTAATGTTTTATGACGAATTCCCATAATTTCATCCATGTTTTCCTGTTCATCTTGTACCCAGGCTGTCACTTCTAAACAAGAAGGCAATGTCGCCTGCTCAATCACCAAAGAGTGGTAACGAGTCGTTTGCACGGGATTCGGTAAATCCAAAAACATCCCTTTATTACAGTGATAAACCTCAGAGGTTTTACCATGCATGACTTGCTTTGCCCGAATAATCTTGCCACCAAAAGCTTGAGCGATACTTTGATGCCCCAAACAAACCCCCATAATCGGAATTTTGCCTGCAAAATGACGAATTGCATCCACTGAAATACCAGCCTCATTTGGTGTGCAAGGCCCAGGTGAAATGACTAAATATTGAGGATTAAGCTCCTCAATCTCTTCAAGTGTAATATGGTCATTACGATAAACCTCTACTTCCTGCCCTAACTCACCAAAATATTGAACTAGGTTATAGGTAAAGGAGTCATAATTATCAATCATTAATAACATTTTTACCCCCCCCTATTTATTAAGTGAATTTAGCATGGGATTATCGGTTTTCAATCCCTCCGTCACAAACTGTGCCGCACTAAAAATAGCTCGACCTTTACTCATCGTCTCATCCCACTCAAACTGAGGCACGGAATCGGCCACAATACCCGCTCCTGCCTGAACAAATAACAGGTCATCTTTAATAATTGCCGTACGAATGGCGATGGCCGTATCCATATTACCATGCCAACCTAAGTACCCTACAGCACCGGCATAAATACCACGCTTTACGGGTTCTAATTCATCAATAATTTCCATGGCTCGAATCTTAGGTGCACCAGAGACCGTTCCTGCAGGAAACGTTGCACGCAAAACATCCATCGCACTCATTTCAGGCTTAACCTGCCCATTCACATTCGACACAATGTGCATCACATGTGAATAGCGTTCCACCACCATTTTTTCAGTCAGCTCAATACTCCCAACCTGAGCAATTCGTCCAACATCATTACGCCCCAAATCAATCAACATTAAATGTTCCGCTAACTCCTTAGGATCATTTAAAAGCTCTTGTTCTAAAGCCTTATCCAATTCACATGTTGTACCACGACGCCGTGTTCCAGCAATCGGACGAACCGTCACCTGACTCTCTTCTAAGCGCACCAAAATCTCTGGCGAAGAACCCACTATTTTTACCCCCCCCATGTCCATAAAAAACATATAAGGGGATGGATTTAAATAGCGTAAAGCACGATATAAATCAATTGGATCTTCTTTAAAAGGAACAGACATCTGCTGTGAAATGACCACTTGCATCGCATCACCAGCAAGAATATAGTCTTGTATTTTTGATACCGCTTGTTTAAACGCCTCCTCACCAAAACTAGACTGAAAATCCGTTTCAACAATCGGTTCGTGGCTGGGCTGGTCAATGGGCATTTGCATTGGTTCACTTAATTTTAAAGACAACTCATCCAAACGTGCCTCTGCAATTGCTTCACCATCAGGATGGGTTAAGTCGGCATGAACAATTACATGCACCTGACCGCTCAAGTTATCAAACACCACTAACTCTTCCGAGACCAATAATTCAATATCAGGTGCACCAATATCATCTTGTTTTGGCATACTATCTTTAAGGCGCTCCTCCACATAACGAACGGTATCGTAACCAAAATACCCCACTAAGCCGCCACTAAAGACAGGCATTCCTTCTGGCTGAAACACCTTAAACTTCTGTTGATACGCCTCAATCCACGCCAAAGGGTCTTCCGCAACCTGATGCTGAATAACAACATCGTTGCGCACCTCTTTAATATGGTGTCCATTAATCAATAACCGAGTTTGGCAGGGCAAACCAATAATGGAATATCGGCCCCATTTTTCCCCCCCCTGAACCGATTCAAACAGGTAAGAATAAGGCCCTTTCGCCAGTTTATGATATACACTCAACGGAGTGTCATAGTCCGACAGAACTGTGCGCATTATTGGAATACGATTAAAACCTTGCTTTTCTAAATCCCTAAAATTTAGAGTACTCATTTTATATCTGCCTTAATGGAAGACTGTTTTTCTACTCTTTTAAACAAAAAGACCCGATAAATCCCTGAAAGAAAACAGATAACGGGTCTAAAAATTTCAAATAACAGCGCTTTTAAAAAAGTCATATTAACCTTGCTCTATCGCCTTAAGATAATTAGGCAGTTCCATAAAAGAATCCATAACCACATCTGGCTGATAGTCACGAATATCTTCCCCATGATTATAGCCATAGGTCAAACAAAAAACAGGAAAACCCGCCGCACGAGCTGCTTTTACATCCGAGCGAGAATCACCAATCATTAACGCATTTTCAGGGGATACCCCCATTAATGTAGCGCCATGCAATAATGGCATTGGGTGAGGTTTTTTTTCTAAACAGGTATCACCACTTACCACTACCTCAAATAGATCAAATAGTGCTTTATTTTTTAATAGTGGAAGCGTAAACGCTTCTGCTTTATTGGTGACACACCCTAACCGATATCCATTCTCTTTCAGCCAATAGAGACCTTCCATCACGCCATCATACACTTTCGAACGTTGCGAGTTATTTTCTTTATATAACGCTAAGAAAATAGGGTACGCCTTATCCATTAAAGCTTTGTTCGGCATACCATCAACTGAATTGACCAGTGCCCGCTCTGTTAAACGCTGCACGCCATTACCAACCCAGTTACGTACCGAGTCTTGCCCTCGTTTTGGTAAACCTAATTGAACCATCATCTCATCAATACAATAAGCCAAGTCTGGCACGCTATCAATCAAAGTACCATCTAAATCAATCAGTACAAAATCTGGTTTTATTTTTTGCATAAAAACTTATTAACTCTCAAACTAATAAAAACGCCAGCGCCTTAAAAAACTAAGACACTGGCGTTTGAATTTTAAATCTTTTTTTAAATAAAAACTTAAGCGCTGGCGAGTTCATCTCGCATTTGCTTAATAATACTATCATAACGATTGGCATCAGCTGCATTCGCTTTACCAAATACGCCAGAACCAGAAACAAAGGTATCACAGCCCGCCGCCGCAACTTCAGCAATATTCTCAGCCTTAACACCACCATCAATTTCCAAACGGATATCTCGACCTGAAGCATCAATTAACTGGCGTGCTTGACGAAGCTTCTCTAACGACTGATCAATAAAGGCTTGTCCACCAAATCCTGGGTTAACGGACATAATCAAAATCATATCAATTTTATCCATGACATGCTCAAGGTAAGTTAAAGGCGTCGCTGGATTAAAGACCAGTCCTGCTTTAAGACCTGCATTTTTAATCAACCCTAAAGAACCATCAATATGCTCCGATGCTTCTGGATGAAACGTAATAATATCCGCTCCTGCAGAAGCAAAATCACCAATAATTCGATCAACAGGCTTAACCATTAAATGAACATCAATGGGTGCATTCACCCCTTCTCTAACCATAAAGTTTTTCAATGAATCACACACCAAAGGCCCAATCGTTAAGTTAGGAACATAATGATTATCCATCACATCAAAATGAACAACATCGGCTCCCGAAGCAATCACATCCTTTACATCTTTACCTAGTTGTGAAAAATCAGCCGATAATATCGAAGGAGCAATCCAGTTTTCTTGTTTAGCCATGTTGAAACACCTTAATTTGAGAAACAATAAAATAATCCATGCATTTTACCAGCATCCTATAAAATGAGCAAAAAAAGGAGGCTTTTCCTTTTTTACTCTCATACTAGCTTAAGGATAACTAGCTGTTTCTACCTACATAGAAAAATTCATCTCATTAAAGAGTGGATTTTTACCTCAAAAAAATATACTTTAACCATTCTATTGAGCATACGAGGAATACCTCATGAATACAGAGCCATCAACAGAAGCAGATAGCAAAGAACCCGCCGTTCCAAATTTAAAATTCAACACACCAGCAGAAAAAGTGCTAAAAAAAGGCATTCATCTTATTGAGTTTATCGGCCTCATTATTATTGCCATCGCGACCACCATTGCAGGTGGACATGCCGTTATAATCATGTTTGAAAATGGTGCTGTCACACTGGGCGATTTACTCTTACTCTTCTTATACCTTGAAGTGCTGGCAATGGTAGCGATTTATCTGGAGTCAGGAAAACTACCAATTAGACTACCACTTTATATCGCCATTATTGCTTTAGCTCGCTATCTTATTTTAGATATGAAAGAGTTAACAGAATGGCAGTTTATTGCCGTTGCCGTTACAATCATTTTGATTGCTATTTCGACATTAATTTTACGCTATGGCAGTCTAAAGTACCCATACAAACTAAACCGAAAAATTACCGATACCAAATAACTAGGATTTTTTATGCAGCCTCTTTATGAATCTCACTTAAGCAGCCTTCCCTTAATTAACAAGGGAAAGGTTCGAGACATTTACGACATTGACGATCAACACCTACTCATTGTCACAACAGATCGAATCTCCGCATTTGATGCTATTTTACCCTCACCAATCCCAGGTAAAGGCCGCATTCTTACCGAAATGCCTCAGTTTTGGATGCACAAAATGGAAGACATTGTTCCTAATCAACTTGCACCAGATATGTGCCTTTCAGATTACCTTACGCCAGAAGAACTTCAAGAGCTTGATGGCCGCGGCATGATTGTCCGCAAGCTCAAACCACTTCCTGTCGAAGCGATTGTACGGGGTTACCTCGTTGGTTCAGGCTGGAAAGAGTATCAAAAAACACAAAGTGTATGTGGTATTCCACTGCCAAAAAACCTTAAACTTGCTGAAGAACTTCCTAAGCCACTCTTTACCCCCTCCACAAAAGCGGCACAAGGTGATCACGATGAAAACATTAGCTTTGAACAACTTATTGAAATAATGGGAAAAGAGCGCTCCGAAAAGGTACGTGAGATTAGCTTAGCACTCTATCAATATGCCGCAGAGTTTGCATTACAACGAGGGATTATTATTGCGGATACTAAATTTGAATTTGGTGAAGATGATAGCGGAACTATCTATCTAATTGATGAAGCCTTAACACCCGATAGCTCACGCTTCTGGCCTTCATCAAGCTATCAAGTTGGAAAAAATCCGCCTAGCTTTGATAAACAGTATATACGAGACTACCTTGAAAGTTTAAATTGGGATAAAACACCTGAAACCGCACCTGAACTACCACAAAGCATTATTGACCAAACCTTTGATAAATACCAAGAAGCACAAGCACGTTTAACTGAAAACTTATGAAGACAAAACAAAAGCAGACTTCTTTGTATGGAGCCTTCATTACTGGCACCGATACCGATGTAGGCAAAACTTATATTGCTTGTTGTCTTGCAAAAACACTCCTCAAGCAATATATAGCTGTTACACCAAGAAAGCCCATCGCATCGGGTTGCATTCGCCAAAAAAATGGAACCCTTCTCTCTGAAGATGCGCTCTTTTTACAACAAACCTGTCAATCAACAGACTCTTTAAATACCATATGCCCTTATCAATTTGAGCCTGCGATCTCTCCCCAACAGGCGATTCAAGAAGCAAGGTTAACCATTACCATTCAAGATTTAGCGAAAGCTTGCCAAAACAAGAACGACTCCTTTACGATGATTGAAGGTGCTGGAGGATTTTACTCCCCCCTTGCCCTAGACGGCCTTAATAAAGACTTAGCAATTCAACTCAAACTGCCCATTATTTTAGTTGTTGCCAACCGTATTGGCTGTATCAATCAAACACTTCTAAACATTGAAGCGATTCAAAATTCAGGTCTCACACTGCATTCCATTATCATCAATCAAACAACGAATAACAACTTTAACTATGCACACGGCCTAAGAGACTATACCGACCACACTATCGTTAACATGAGCCACTCAACCACAGGAAAACCTCAGATCATTAAAAACTGGGTATTCTAAGGCACCCCTGATTAAGCTCTAAGAAGCATTCTTTTAAGTTTTGTTAAATCTCAGGCAAAAAAAAGCCCGCGATAGCAGAGCTATGGCGGGCTTTCGTAATATAAGCTTGGCAATGACCTACTCTCACATGGGACCTCCCACACTACCATCGGCGCTAAGACGTTTCACTACTGAGTTCGGAATGGGATCAGGTGGTTCCATCTCGCTATTGTCACCAAGCAATTTGGTACTCAGTGCTGAATCAGACTCGCTCGTCATCAACACTCAATGTTCTTTTCAAAGCCTGTATTCTATACAGACTCCTCTAATTTGCAATAGATCTTATAACTTTATTATCTCTTCTCTAAGCACTTTCAGTATCAGGTTTTTACTGTTTATATAATCTTAAATACTCAAGCTATATCACAACCACTTTCTTTTAGTTGCACACTCTTCTTTCCATTCTGAGATTCATCGTTTTCTA
>WFNQ01000119.1 GCA_015488565.1 Thiomicrorhabdus sp. | reverse complement strand
GTTGGGGTGGGGTTAATAAAGAGGTTTTGCAAACCGTTTTTATGTAAAGTGTTTAATTCTTAATTAAAAAAAACAGGCTCTGATGATGTTAGAAAAAATTGAAATACAAGATATTGTTGCATTGGCAAAACAGGCGGGTGATGCCATTATGGCGGTGTATCAAAAAGATTTTGAGGTTGAGTTTAAATCCGATCAGTCTCCCTTAACCGAGGCGGATAAAGCCGCTCATATTATTATTGAGCAAGGCTTAATTGCGCTAGATCAAAAAAATGGAACAAAAATCCCACTCTTGTCTGAAGAGGGGAGAGATATTCCGTATGATACTCGCAAAAATTGGGATTACTTTTGGTTGGTCGATCCTGTGGATGGCACCAAAGAATTTGTGAAAAAAAATGGTGAGTTTACCGTTAATATTGCCTTAATTCACAACGATACCCCTGTTTTAGGCGTGGTGTATGCGCCGGCATTAAGTACCATGTATTGGTCTAAAGAGGGTGAGGGGGCTTATAAAGACGGTCAAAAGTTACCGCTAAAAACAGCAGAAGAACGAAGCACATTTAAAGTGGTCGCCAGTCGTTCACATATGTCGCAAGAAACACAAGGCTTTATCAATGCGATTGAAACACCAAAAGAAAAAGAGTTAGTTTCAATTGGTAGCTCATTAAAGATTTGCTTGGTTGCAGAAGGTGAAGCGGATATTTATCCAAGACTGGGGCCGACTATGGAATGGGATACGGGAGCCGCTCATGCCATCGTAAACGGTGCAGGCATGCAGTTACAAAAATATGAAAATGGGGCTTATTCAAAACATAGCTATAACAAAGAAAACTTATTGAATGGGTGGTTTGTTGTTCAATAGGAACAAGGTAAAAATAACGATATGAAAGTTTTAGTGGTAGGTGGTGCTGGTTATATTGGTTCTCACATGGTGAAAATGCTGGTTAAGGCAGGGCATGATGTGGTAGTTTTGGATAACCTTTCAACGGGGTTTCGAGAGCTGGTTCAGTATGGTCGCTTAGTGATTGGTGATTTGGCCGATGTTCATTTGCTGGAAAACCTCTTTCAACAAGAGTCTTTTGATGGTGTCATGCATTTTGCGGCAAACAGCCTGGTTGGCGAATCAATGGTGCACCCTTCCAAGTATTATCGTAATAACATGAGCAATACTTTAAACTTACTGGATGTGATGGTTCGTCATAATGTGAAGCATTTTATTTTTTCCTCTACAGCGGCAACCTTTGGTGAGCCAGAGTATTCGCCCATTGATGAAAAACACCCTCAAGTGCCAATTAATCCTTACGGAGCAAGCAAGTTAATGGTGGAGCGGGTTTTACAAGATTATGCTTCTGCGTATGGTTTAAACTCGGTTTGTTTGCGTTATTTTAATGCGTGTGGCGCCGATCCAGAAGGCGAGTTAGGCGAGTGTCATGATCCTGAAACGCATTTAATCCCCCTTATCTTACAGGCGGCCTCTGGTCGTAGAGAGTCTATTACGGTATTTGGAAGGGATTACGATACGGAAGATGGCACCTGTATTCGGGATTATATTCATATTCAAGACTTGTGTTCGGCACATGCGTTGGCATTAGAACTCATTGTATCGGATAAAAAATCAGGGGCATTGGCGTATAATTTAGGAAACGGTCAGGGATTTTCTGTACAACAAGTGATTGATGTGGTGCAAAAAGTAGTTTCGAAAGATGGCTGTTCTTTGGTGGTCGAGACAGGAGTACGTCGTTCTGGTGATCCTGCGGTTTTAGTGGCTGATGCCACTTTAGCGAAAGACGTTTTAAATTGGACGCCTGAATATGCAGACCTAGAAACTATTATCCGTCATGCTTGGGCTTGGGAAAAACAGTCTAATACGGAGTTTTAGCTGGTTTTGGTATTCTAAAAATTGTAAAGTGGAAATGTGATTTATAAAATGATTTAGAAGGTAGTGTGAAGCGCCTAATAAATTTTACGCCTGAATATCGTTTAAGAGTAGGTAACGATAGAGTTTTATTTTAGGTAGATAATAACCAAATTAAAGTTTATAGAATCATGCACAGAAAAGAAGTCTATAAATAGGAAAAATCATTATGTTGTCTTTGCATCCAAATATTTTAGAAAAAAATGGGGTTAAAGAATTTGCTGTATTACCTTTTGAGGAGTATTTAGTTCTAACAGAAGATTTACAAAATTATGAAGACCTCAAAAACTTAAAAGAAGCGAAATCTTTAGAAGAGCATCATGAAGGAATGAGCCTTGGTGATGCAAAAAAAGAATGGGGTCTATAATCAGGCGTATTTTTACCCGTGTATCCTTTCGTCGAAAGGTCTCTTTATAGATGCCTAAAAAAGACAGTGTGCCGTTTGTTTTTATCATTTTCAACCCGAATCGTATTTAGATAGGGCTTAACTTAAGAGTATTAATTTAGTGATTCAGCGTTCTTCACATCTACAGTTTACTGAACATTCGGTGTCTTTTTTTCGACTGGTTGATATTGTCGTTATCTCTGTGGCTTTGTTGTTGGT
>WFNQ01000118.1 GCA_015488565.1 Thiomicrorhabdus sp. | reverse complement strand
TCGTTAAATTTTACTGTTCCAGTGATTATTTCTCCCCTTGCTTATGTCTCAAAGCATGCTCAAATAGCACAAGGTACGATTGTAATGCATCATGCATTAATAAACGCAGGGGCTAGAGTGGGTGAAAATTGTATTATTAATACCAAATCTCTGATTGAGCATGATTCTGTTGTCGAAAACTATTGCCATATATCAACGGGTGTAACCATTAATGGTGGCGTTCTTGTTAAGCAAAAAAGTTTTATTGGGAGTCAATCTGTTACAAAGGAGGGGGTTGTTATTCAAAATGATAGCTTTGTAAAAGCAGGAACCTTAGTAAAGTGAAAAATAAAACGGCTTTTTTAACAACAATTTTTCCTATGGAACGATGTTATTTATTTGAGTTTTTTGACTCACTTAGAAAGCAGACGTATACAAAATTTGATGTTATCGTGATAAATGATAATTATGAGGGGTTTAGTGAGATTAAGGAGGCTTTTAGTGAACTTAATTTAATTGAACTTTTTTCATCAGGAACTCCAGCAGAAAATAGGGCGCATGGCATTAATTATGTAATTAATGCAGCCTATGAGAACTTAATTTTTGGTGATAGTGATGACTATTTTGATGCAAATAGAGTTCAAGTCTCTATAGATATTTTATGTGACTACGATATTGTCGTTAATGACCTTTCTCTTTTTAAAAATAATGGCATTTATTGTGAAAAATATATCTCAAACAGGATTCAAAATAAGGAATTAATTTCATTAGGTTTTATAAAAGATAAAAATATATTTGGTTTATCTAATACCGCAGTGAAGGTTTCAGCTTTAGATCCTGTTAATTTTGAACAAGACTTAATTGCCGTTGATTGGTACTTTTTTTCAACCTTATTGTTGAAAAATTTAACTGCGGTATTCACTAATCAAACCCAAACTTATTATAGACAGTATGAGTCTAATACGATTGGTATTGGTATTAATTCTCAAGAAACGTTTTTAAAAACAAGACAAGTAAAAAGTAAACACTATAGTTTATTGGTTAAAAAAAGTAGTGTGTTTAAAGAGTTATATGAATGTGAAAATGACTTGGACATTAATGATTTGCAAGATGGTTTTTTTCAGCAAAAAAATAAAACCCCTTTTTGGTGGGAAGAATAAAGTGTACACAATAAGGTCAAAATAAATGAAAGTACAATTAACAAGAAAAAAAGAAGTTTTTAATTACTGTCGCCCATATGTTATTGCCGAGTTAGGCTCGAACCATAATGGAAATATGGAATTAGCAAAAAAAATGATTGTTGAGGCAAAAGAAGCCGGTGCAGATTGTATAAAATTTCAAAGTTGGACTAAGGACAGTATCTTCGCAAGAAAAAAATATGAGGATAATTTTTTTATTGCTGATGATTATCGGGATAGGGATGATTATTCTCTGGAAGAGATTGTTACAGAATACTCAATTTCAGAAAGTGAATTATTGCAGATGAAAGATTTTTCAGATGAAATTGGAATTGACTGTACCTCGACGCCATTTAGCAAGGAAGAAGCAGACTTTTTAATTGAAAAACTAGATAGCCCATTTATTAAGGTCGCATCAATGGACCTTAATAATTATCCTTTTTTGGAGTATTTGGCTAAAAAAGGTAAGCCTATTGTTATATCAACGGGTTTGAGTGAGTTATATGAAATTGACAAGGCTGTTAAGGTTATAGAGGGGGCAGGAAATAATCAGATTGTTATTTTACACTGTGTATCAACATACCCTCCTGTTGATAAAGATGTAAATCTAAATAATCTTAAAACATTAATGATGGCATACCCAGATTATCCAATAGGTTTTTCAGATCATACTATTGGTACCGCGATACCGTTGGCTTCTGTTGCTCTTGGAGCCTGTTTGATAGAAAAGCATTTTACGCTTGATAAAGAGATGGAGGGTTGGGATCATAAAGTCTCAGCAACAAAAAATGAAATGTCTGAAATTGTTTCTAATTCGATTCGAATTTGTGATGCATTAGGCTCCTTTCGAATAACAGCCCCTGAAACAGAAGAGAAAAAGAGAGAGTTTAGAAGAAGCATTGTTCTAACACGAGCTCTTAAGAAGGGCGAAGTGATTCAAAGTTGTGATATCGACTTTAAAAGACCTGGAGGGGGCTTTGATCCAGGTATGAGTGAGTTTGTTATTGGACGTACAGTCAATAAAGACTTAGGGTTTGATCATATTTTAATGAATAGTGATATTTTGTAAACATTAAGTAACGGAATTTTTATGAAAAATATGATTTTGTCAGATCAATCATCTTTTAAAGAGGCGATAAAAATCCTTGATCAAAATGGCCATGGTTTTCTTGCTGTGACAAATAAAAATAATCAGTTGATAGGAATTTTAACAGATGGGGATGTTCGTAGAGCGATCCTTAATGATAAAACAGAGTTGTTAGATATTATCAATAAAAACCCCGTTACCATGCTTTATGGCGTTACAAAAAAACAAGTTTTGTATGAGTTAAAAAAGCTTTATCGAAAGCATATGCCAATAGTTGATAAAAAGGGAATACTAAAAGATGTTGTTATTCTGGATGAAGCAGAGTTTGACTTAAAGCCTAACTGGGTTGTTATTATGGCAGGAGGGCTTGGTACAAGGTTAGGGGAGCTTACAAAGGATATTCCTAAGCCTATGTTACCTGTGAATAATCAACCAATACTTAAGCATATTATTGACCAGTTTGTTGCTCATGGTTTTACTAAATTTATGTTAAGTGTTAATTATAAAGCTCAGGTGATTAAGGATTATTTTAAAGATGGCAGTGAATTTGGTATTCAAATAACGTATCTAGAAGAGACTAAGAAGTTAGGTACAGGGGGTGCTTTAAGTTGTATAGATATTGATCTTAAGGAACCTTTTTTTGTGACAAATGGTGATGTTCTGGCCTCTTTGGATTATGAAACTTTGTTGAACTATCATTATTCAACAAACTCTTTGGCTACGATGTGTATAAGGAAGAGCAGTTATCAAGTTCCTTACGGTGTTATTGATATAGATGAAAGTAATAATATTTTAGGGCTTAATGAAAAACCAATATATCAATTTTTTATTAATACGGGCGTGTATGTTTTAGATCCTAAGGTTTTAAGCTATGTACCTCGCGATGAATTTTTTGATTTGCCTGAGTTATTTCGAATTTTGAATGTGAAAGGCTTTTCTACGAAATCTTATGAAATAAAAGATTATTGGGTAGATATGGGAAGGCCTGAAGACTATGCCTCGATTCAAAAAAAATTAACGGTATAACATTGGGATAACATGTGTTTTTAGATAAAAAAGTATTGGCCATTATTCCTGCAAGGGGAGGCTCTAAAAGGATACCTAAAAAAAATATTATCCCTTTAGGGGGTAAACCGATGATTCATTGGACAATTGAAGCTGCTAAAAGTTGTTCGTATATTGATAGGGTACTTGTGAGTACCGATTGTATAGAGATAAAACAAATATCTGAAGAGGCTGGCATAAAGGTTCCATTTTTAAGAGAGACTGCAGCAGATGATGTTAGTCCTGTGTCAGAAGCTACATTAGTCGCGCTACAACAAGCGGAAGAACGATGGGGTGAGTTTGATATTGTTATTCAGTTAATGGCAAATTGTCCTTTTAGAGGGGGGGACGTTATTTCAGAGGGAATCGAGCAGTTTTTTTCTGATAATAGAGCCTCTCAAATTAGTTATTTTAAGTACGGATGGATGAATCCTTGGTGGGCTCATACAATTGAACATAACCAACCGACAGCACTTTTTCCTGAAAAACTAAAAAAGCGTTCACAGGATCTTGAAGATTTATTTTGCCCAACTGGAGCCATTTGGATAAGCGAAGTGAGCACTTTAAAGCAATATAAAACTTTTTATTCTCCTGAGTTTTGCACCTATGTAATTGACTGGATTTCTGCATTAGATATTGATGATGATGATGACCTTTTAATGGCTCAAGCTGTTTTGAACTTGCGAAAATAGTAGTTATAAAAGCAAGTCCCTAATCGATTAAAAAAGTATGCTATTTAGATTGGTACTAAATAGTAAAACATGTATCTTAGAATGAAGTTTAAAATGAAAATTATTTGTTATGCAAGGCCTTGGAACACGAGTCAATTTTTAGAAATAGCAAAAGGAATTGATTCCTCAGCAGAAGTTCAAGTTTTTAGTGAGCATTTTAGTGCAGACAAAACGGGTATCTCTCGTCGTTATTATTCCTTCTTAAAAAAAGAAAAATTTATTAATAAAACTTCTTACTTAATGAATGATAGAGATATTATTTTAAGATGTCGATTGCTTAGAAAGCTTAAGCGTATTGATGCTTTAAAGCATCTATATGCAATGCGAGTTGCTATTAGTGAGTTTATGGATGTTTATCAGCCAAACATTATTTTGAGTCTTACAATTGACTCATTTGTTATTGATTGTCTTTATGAATACGCTCAGAGTAAGTCAATTAGGTTTGTTGGGCTTGTTCCTTCTTTTGTAAATGGTTATTTTAGGTTATCGGCAAGAGGAGAGCACCTTTGTTTGAGAGCTCCCACGGAGGGAGAAGTGAGTAATGTATTATCTTTTTTAGAGAGCCAACATTATCAACCAAACTTTTTGAAGGCTTCCAAGCGTTCTCCTTTTTGGTCTTTTATAAAGCGCTGGGCACGTAATTTAGTTAAACCAGTCTATTTTTATATCAAAAGACACTTATCTTTAGAGAGGTACAATTATCATTATTGGGCTTCAGAAAAAGTATCGCTAGATTGGCTGTCTTTTAATCCTGTATTTAATATAGGAGATGAGGACTGGCAGCATAAAGTATTAAAGAATGGAAAAAAAAATATATACATTCCTTTGCAGATGATTCCAGAGGCAACAGTTGATTATTGGTGTGATAATCTTGATGCTGTTGAATATGAAAATACCTTATATGAAATAATTATTCGATTATCTTCAGATTTTAATTTCTTAATTAAAGAGCATCCAAATGTTTTAGGTTGGCGAAATCCACAGATTTATCAAAACTTACAGAGTATTGAAGGGGTTACGATTTGTCCAACTGATACACCATCAAATGAAATAGTAGAGTTTTGTGATGCGGTGTTTGTTTGGACAGGCTCTGTTGGTGTAGAGGCTGCCTTGAGAGGAAAGCCTGTTTTTGCTCTTTGTAATGCTTATTATTTAAACTCTAGAATGTTTAAAGTTGTTTGCTCTACAACATCAAGTAATGAAATGTTGCACTTTATTGAAGCTCAATCTCTATCATTAAATGATCAAGAAAAAAGGGCTCTGGTTTCATATGTTTTATCAGGTCTTTTAGATGGCAAATTTAAAAATGATGGCTCTTGGTCTAAGAGTTTACCTGAGGATATGGTAGAAGCTGAAAATATGGGGATAGAAATAGCTAAGGTTTTAAAGCAAATCCCTCAAAATAAGTCAGATTAACGATGCCTAAATCACATCCAAAGCTGCAGTTTTTTTTGTATGCATTTTTTATGGTGGGTGCGGCAATTTTAGGAATGCTAAAACTGACGGTGTATGCAAAACTTTTGGAAGTTGAAGAGTTTGGTCTGTACAGCTTGGTTTTATCGAGCTACTTATTTGTGATGTATGCTGGAAGCTTTGGTTTAAATGAAGCTTTAGTTAAAGAAGGATCAATTGCATATGGAAAGAAAAAATTTAAGCGAATAAGACATATTAGAGATTTGGCGTTATGTTATAGCTCATTAGGTGTTATTTTTGTTTCTTTTATGATTTTGCTTTGTTCTTGGTTGTTTGTCCAAAAAGCAATATTTCAAGATGCTGTTTACCTCATGATTATTTTGGCTTTCGCCACATTGGAGTTTAATTTAGTTAGTTCATATGTTCGAGTAAATCATAAGTTTACGTTATTTTCTAAAATGCTTTTTTTCAAATCATTACTCGTGATTCTTTTGGCTTGGTTTATTGCTCCTGAGTTTGGTGTGTATGGTCTTGTGATATTGGAGTCTATAATTTTTATTATATTTGCTTTATTCGTACTCAAAATAGAGCGTGTTAATATTGATTTTAAAAGAGTTTTTAAAGCTAACCGACACTTTAGGCAAGCAGTTAAACAGGGAATGCCTGTTATGGTGTCTACAGTCATAAGGAATTTAAGCCTTAGTTTGGATCGTTGGGTGATTGTTGCAACTTTGGGTCTGATTGCTTTAGCTAAATATGCTTTTGCTATGATTTTGTATCAGGTTGCAATGGTTGGCATAGGTTTTATTAGTACTATCTTGGGAACACGCTGGTTATCTTCATTTGGAGCTGATTCCGATTTAAATAGAATGTTTTTTAAAATAAAACAAATTATTTTATTTATTGGCTTGGTTGGGGTTTTGTTATATTGGCCATTTTCGATTTTATTAAACTATACGATTGATGTTTTTTACCCCCAATACTCTGATGAAAGCGTTTTTGTAACAGTACACTTAGTGTATTTTGGCGTAATACTGTTAACGTTTACTTATTTACTCGATTGGTTGTTCATTGCATCTTCAAATGAAAAAATATTGTTAAAACTTTCGGTATTTTCATTAGTTTTAACGGCTGTTTTTATACTGTATGCTTATTTAATGCATGCAGAAATTTATATATATGCATTTATATTTTTATTGGTTAGAGCTATAAATTTAGCCCTTTGTTTGTTTGTTGTAGCCCGTTTTTTAAAGCTAAAGATTTTGAGTTTTTAATGA
Organism: Thiomicrorhabdus sp.; assembly: GCA_015488565.1. Taxonomy (GTDB): domain Bacteria; phylum Pseudomonadota; class Gammaproteobacteria; order Thiomicrospirales; family Thiomicrospiraceae; genus Thiomicrorhabdus. The sequence goes on along the minus strand of WFNQ01000118.1, from coordinate 10,934 downwards.
GATTAAATAAAGTTTTTATTTTGAGCGTTTATGCATTTAAGAAGTGATAGACCTTTTACATACATTTATATATTTTTTATTTTAATGGGGCCAGTTATCCCTATGGCTTATTGGATAATAGATAAAAATTTTATGTATTTACCTAAGCTTGCGTATTATCCAGCAATTATGTTGATTTTATGGGGGGTCTTTAAAAGTAAGTTTATTTTAAATGATTGGTTTATTAAGTATTTAATTTTTTATTCAATTTTTATTGTGACGTTTGGTTTAGCCCTTAATCCGATTTCTAAAGCAACGTTTGCACATATATTGAGTTTGGCCTTACCTGTTTTAGCTTTTTCTTTTGGCTTTATGTTAGCGAAAAAAAAGTCTAATTTTTTTAAAATCTTTGAGAAAAAAATGCTGTTAATAGGACTCGTTTTATCCTTATTAATAGTAGTTTATTATTTTTTATATAAAATGGGGGCAATTCCATATTTTGGTGCTTCGACTTTAATTACCATTCCTATTTTGTATGCTTTGTATAAGAAAAAGTATGAATGGATGTTTTTATTTATTGTTGCGGCATTTTTTACAGGAAAAAGAACGATTGTTTTAGGCGTTTTTATTGTTTTGCTTATCTATTTATTATGGTTAGGAACAAAGCGTCCCTTGAAGCTTCTTATGGTATCGCTAGTACTATCCATTATAATGTATTTTGTTTTAATCAATTTTTCAGAGATGACTATTTTTAGTCGTTTTATGCCTTTTTTTGAAGAGGATATAGATTGGAATATTGCAACAAGTGGACGTTTAAATGATGTACTTGCTGCGATTTCTGCGATTAATCAAAATGATTGGTTTTGGTTGGTAGGTAAAGGAATTGGTGCAACGTTTTCGGTAGAAAATCCAGGAGTAGATTATGTTTGGGTGACGCACTACACTCATATATCGCCTGTGTCCTATATTTTTTTAGGGGGAATTTTATTGGCAATTCCTGTTTATATTAGACTTTTTAGTCTATTTATATTTTCATTTAAAACAGCAGGAAATTTTTACAGCTTATTGTTTATATATTATTTTGTTGTATCTTTTTCTGGCGCTATTTTATTTACAGACCCATTCTTATGGGTTGTGGCTGGTATTGTTTTTTACAGACAACAAAATTTTAATCAAGTTTCAAATAAGTTATGAAGGTGTACATGTTTAAAAATAAAACATTACTAATTACGGGTGGAACAGGCTCTTTTGGCAATGCTGTCTTAAAGCGTTTTTTAGATTCTGATATTTCTGAAATTCGAATTTTCTCACGTGATGAAAAAAAACAAGATGATATGCGTAAGCAATATGCTCATCCAAAATTAAAATTTTATATTGGTGATGTACGTGACTATCGTTCTGTATTAAATGCTACCCGAGGCGTTGATTTTATTTTTCATGCAGCGGCACTAAAGCAGGTGCCATCATGCGAGTTTCATCCTATGCAAGCCGTAAACACCAATGTGTTGGGTACTGAAAATGTACTGGAGGCGGCGATTCAAAATGAAGTGAAGCGTGTGGTTTGTTTAAGTACGGATAAAGCCGTATATCCCATTAATGCAATGGGCATCTCTAAAGCGATGATGGAAAAAGTGATGGTAGCTAAATCACGTAATGTCGATGAGGCTAAAACGGTTATTTGCGGAACACGTTATGGCAATGTAATGGCTTCACGTGGATCGGTTATTCCACTGTTTGTAGAGCAAATTAGAGCAAACCAGCCTTTAACGATTACCGATCCAAATATGACACGTTTTATGATGACGTTAGCCGATGCCGTGGATTTGGTGATGTATGCGTTTGAGCATGGCAATAACGGGGATATTTTTGTTCAAAAAGCCCCTGCCGCAACGGTAGAAGTGTTGGCAAAAGCATTGGTTGGTTTGATGGATAAGCCTGATCATCCGATTAATATTATTGGGACTCGTCATGGTGAAAAGCTGTATGAGGCGTTGTTAAGTCGTGAAGAGATGGCGTGTGCAGAGGATATGGGCGATTATTATCGTGTACGCCCCGATTTGCGTGATTTGAATTACGCTAAATTTGTGGAAGAGGGGGAGGAAAAAATCTCACGTACCGAGGATTATAACTCACATAATACTGAGCGCTTAGACGTCGATGGAATGCAAAATTTATTGTTAAAGCTCACGTTTATGCAAGCTATTTCACGTGGTGAAAATGTTGCAGCAGAGGAATAGTTGATGAAAGTGCTGGTAACAGGAGCCGATGGTTTTATTGGTAAAAATTTATGTGTGAGTTTGGCGCGTAATAAATCCATTGAAGTGGTTAAGTTTACCCGAGAATGTGATGTATCCGACTTGGAGAGTCTTGTTTTGACGGTGGATTTCATTTTTCATTTGGCAGGCGTAAATAGACCAAAAGAAGATCTTGAGTTTTTTAAGGGGAATGCCGATTTAACCGAACATATTTGTCAGAGTATTAGGAGGGGGGGGAGAAAAATTCCAATTCTTCTTTCGTCATCTATTCAAGCTGAGTGTGCAAATGCTTATGGAAAAAGTAAGCTACAGGCTGAAATGCATTTGTTGAGCTTGTATATGGAAACAGAAAATCCCGTGTATATTTACCGTTTACCGAATGTGTTTGGTAAGTGGTGCCTACCCAATTATAATTCAGTGGTGGCGACTTTTTGCCATAATATTAGTCATGACTTACCGATACAAATTAATGACCCTGATGTTGAGTTAACGTTAGTTCATATCGGTTCTGTTGTGACCTCTTTTCTTAGTGTCTTAATGAACCCACCAGAAGATAAGCTGTTTATTGAAGTGAATCCTGTATATCAGATTTCACTAGGGGAGCTAGCTCAACAGCTTTATAAATTTAAAGAAAGTCGTAAAACGCTTGTTATGGAAGCGGTAGGTGATGGGTTTATTCGAGTATTGTATGCTACATATATTAGTTATATTTCGCCAAATGACTTTAATTATGCGTTAACAAAGCATGAAGATCCGAGAGGCTCTTTTGTTGAAATGTTAAAAACAAAAGATTCGGGTCAGTTTTCTTTTTTTACTGCGCACCCTGGCGTGACTCGTGGTGGGCATTATCACCATGTTAAAACAGAAAAGTTTTTAGTGATTAAAGGGAAGGCTCGTTTTGGTTTTCGCCATATTGTAACGAATGAAACCTGTGAAATTGTCACCTCAGGTGAGCATCCAGAAGTGGTAGAAACTGTTCCAGGTTGGTCTCATGATGTAACAAATATTGGTGATGAAGAATTGGTTGTAATGCTTTGGGCGAATGAAAATTTTGATAAATTACGCCCTGATACTGTCGCGTATAAGGTTTAAATAGATGAAAAAATTAAAAGTGGTCACTGTTGTTGGTACACGCCCAGAAATTATTCGCCTTGCTTGTGTGATGGCAAAGCTTGATCAGCATTGTGATCATATTTTGGTCCATACCGGACAAAATTATGATTATGAGTTAAATGAAATTTTTTTTAATGATCTAGGGATTCGGAAGCCAGATTATTTTTTAGGCGTAGCAGGTGGTTCTGCGGCGGAAACTATTGGAAATGTGATTATTGGGGTTGATGAGGTATTAGCTGAGGTTAAGCCAGAAGCGATGTTGGTTTTGGGTGATACCAATAGCTGTATGGCTGTCTTGCCTGCAAAACGTAGAAAAATTCCAACATTTCATATGGAAGCGGGCAATCGCTGTTTTGATCAACGTGTACCAGAAGAGATTAATCGCCGCTTAGTCGATCATATGGCGGATATTAATTTGACTTACAGTAGCATTGCTCGTGATTACCTTTTACGCGAAGGCTTACCTGCCGATATGGTGATTAAAACTGGCAGTCCAATGTTTGAAGTCATCAATACGTATCGAGAAGGAATAGAGTCATCTGATGTATTGGAGCGTTTAGGACTTAAAAAACATCATTTTTTTGTGGTCAGTGCTCATCGTGAAGAGAATGTTGATTCAGATAAAAATTTTTTAAACTTAGTTGAATCATTGAATACGATTGCCGAAATTTATCAAATGCCTGTTATTGTTTCTACTCATCCTAGAACTCAAAAGCGAGTGGATGCAATGGGGGTGAAATTTAATCCTTTAATTCAGTTGTTAAAGCCTTTAGGGTTTAAGGATTACAATAAATTACAAGTATCTTCTAAAGCGGTATTGTCAGACAGCGGAACCATAAATGAAGAGTCTTCTATTATGAATTTTCCTGCATTAAATTTACGTGAGGCACATGAAAGACCAGAAGGAATGGAGGAAGCGGCCGTAATTATGGCTGGACTAGGAGTTGAGCGTATTATGCAGAGTTTAGCTATTTTAGAGACTCAGTCAAGAGATGAAGAGCGCTTAATTCGCCAAGTATATGATTACTCTATGCCAAATGTTTCCGATAAAATCGTTCGTATTATTCATAGCTATACTGACTATGTAAACCGTGTAGTTTGGAAAAAATATTGATGGCTAAGCGTGTACTGTTATTAACACAATGGTTTGATCCTGAGCCAACATTTAAGGGGCTATTGTTTGCCAAAGAATTAGTTAGCAAGGGATATGACGTTGAGGTTGTTACTGGCTTTCCAAACTATCCTGGAGGAGTTATTTATGAAGGTTATAAAATAAAGTTTATTCAAAAAGAGGTGATTGATGGTGTCAATATTACTCGCTTACCTCTTTATCCGAGTCATGATTCTTCTGCATTTAAACGCATTTTAAATTTTATTAGTTTTGCTGTTTCGGCACTTTTTTATAATTTATTTTTTTTAAAAAAAGTGGATGTTATTTATGCCTACCACCCCCCTCTGACAATTGGTGTTGTTGCTGTTATTACACGCTTATTTAGACGTATTCCCATTGTTTATGATATTCAAGATATGTGGCCTGATACTTTAAAAGCCACAGGTATGTTAAATAATGAAAAGCTTCTTGGTTTTATTGGTAAGGTAGCAAAGTGGGTTTATAAAAGGGTAGATAGAATTGTAGTACTGTCTCCAGGCTTTCAACAGTTGTTAATTGAAAGAGAAGTTCCAGAGTCTAAAATTGATATTATTCCAAACTGGTGTGATGAGCCTTCTTTATCTTTAATTACTCAACCGACGGATACTTCTATTGCAGAAGATAAGCGGTTAAAAATCATATTTGCTGGTAATATGGGCAAAGCTCAAGCTTTAGATACCGTTATTGATGCAGCTACTCATTTTCATAACAAGGCTGAAGAGGTTGTTTTTTATATGATTGGTGGGGGCGTTGAACTAAAGCGTCTTAAGCGTATTGTTGTGGAAAAAGGGTTAACCAATATGGTATTTATTCCTCAGGTACCAATGGCCGAAATAGGTTGGTATTTGAGGCAGGCAGATGTTTTACTCGTTCATTTAAAAAAAGATCCTCTTTTTAGTATTACGATTCCTTCAAAAATACAGGCCTATATGTTTTTAGGAAAACCTATTCTTATCGGGGTTGAGGGAGATGCCAAAAATATTGTGAACAGTGCAAAGGCAGGAATTGTATTTGAGCCTGAAAATGTACATTCTTTAATCGAGGCTGTACAAGCAATGCTGTTGACAGATAGAGCTAAGCTTTTGGAATATGGTCAAAGGTCAAGTCAATACTATTCTGACTATTTATCTTTGAGTTCAGGTGTTGAACAGTTTATTAGAGTTTTTGAAGAAGTAACTCAAAAGTGAGAATTAAGTTTGAAACGGTTAGTTGATATAATTTTAATCCTATTATTGGCTCCTTTATTACTGCCTATTTTTATAGTAGTTATGATATTAGTTAGACTTAAGTTGGGCAGTCCTATTTTTTTTAAGCAGACTCGACCAGGGTTAAGAGGTGAGCTATTTGACATGATTAAGTTTCGTTCAATGACGAGTGAAGTTGATGCAAATGGAGAGCTCTTACCTGATGCTGTTAGATTAACATCATTTGGTAAACTTTTGCGCTCTACGAGTTTGGATGAGTTACCTGGGCTTTGGAATGTATTAAAAGGTGATATGAGTTTAGTGGGGCCTCGCCCTCTATTAGTTGAATACTTACCTTTGTACTCTGCTGAGCAAGCACTTCGGCACAATGTTCGCCCTGGAATTACAGGCTGGGCGCAAGTGAATGGACGTAATGCGATTAGCTGGGATGAAAAGTTTAAACTTGATGTCTGGTATGTAAAAAATCAGTCGTTTTGGCTTGATATTAAGATTCTATTCTTAACGTTTAAAAAAGTGTTATTAAGAGAGGGCGTTTCCCCAGATAAAGAAGAGTTTATGCCGAGGTTTGATCAAAAAAATGAATAATTTGAAGGTTGCAGTTATTTCAGATATTCATGGGAATGGAGAAAGCCTAAAAAAGGTATTAGAAGATATTAAATTATTATCTGTTGATGTGACTATTTTTTTAGGAGATCTTCTGACTTATGGGTGTCAACCTTTGGAGGTACTTGATGCGTTAGATTCATATCAGGTATGTCATGAGAGTATTTTTATTAAAGGAAATCATGATCAATTTTATTTTGATCAAGCAGCAGGTAAAGAGTCATTTGACTATGTAATTCCAGAGTTTGTTTCAGAGTCTATTCTTTGGACAACAAAGGAGCTAAAGAGGGCTCAGTTCCAATCAATGTTTGATTGGAAGGAAAGCTTTTCAATCGGTTCTATTTATTTCTCTCATGCTAACCCTTTTCGATATGGGGACTGGCGCTACGTAGAGTCTTCAGAGCAATGTTTTGAAGCATCAGAAGAGTTGAATAAAAAAGGGTTTAAAGTAGGTGTTTTTGGGCATTCGCATAGAAAGAGTGCTGTTAAGGTGTCTAAAAAACACGGGTATTCGAAAATGGATGATTGTAGTATTTGTTTAAATGAATCAGCATCTTATATTTTAAACCCTGGATCTATTGGGCAAGCGCGAGGTGAGGGATTAAGTTATATGATTTTAACTTTACAAGATCTTAAATTAAATTTTAAATTTTATAATTTAGATATTGATATGACGACATCTATTAATTTAATTAATAAATCTAAAATGTCTTTTTCAACAAAAGAAAAATTAATCTCATATTTAGGGAGTTAAGCGTTGATTAATGTACTGGTAACGGGGGCTGGCGGTGGTGTTGGTCAGGGAATAATAAAGTCAATTAAAATGATTGACGACTTAGATATCAAAATTATTACTGCTGATATGAGTGAAAAGGCAACTGGGTTATATGCAGGAGATATAGCATGCTTAGTTGAGGCTTGTACGTCTGCTAACTATCTAAATTCACTTGAAAAAATTTTTGAACAATATTTTATTGATTACTACTTTCCTGGAACAGATGTAGAGTTAGAGTTTTGTGCGGATCATAAACATTTGATTCAAGAAAGGTATGGTGTGAAAACAGTGGTATCTTCTTTAGAGGCGGTTCAAATAGCGGATGATAAGTTTAAAACCTACTCTTTTTTGAAAAAAAATGGTTTTTCATATCCTAAAACAAAGTGGCTAAGTGAGTTTTCAACATCCAAAGATTTAGGATTTCCTGTTATTGTTAAGCCAGCAGTTGGTTGTCGTTCTATTGGTGTATATAAGGTTTTTAATGAAGGGGAATTATCTAAGCACTTACAGTATTCTGATGGTATCGTTGTTCAAGAGTTAATAGGAAATGATGATACAGAATATACGTGTACTGTTGTTAAAGTCAAAGATAAATTATCGCCTGTATTAGCTTTAAAAAGGGTTTTAAGGTCGGGAGATACTTATAGAGCGGAACCCGTTCAGTCAGATGTTATTGAGAAATATGTTCATGATGTTGCTTCTAAGTTATCAATTGATGGGGCTTGTAACTTTCAATTAAGACTCGATTCAAACGAGATTCCTAAAATTTTTGAAATTAATTGTCGTTATTCCGGAACCTCCCCTTTCTGCTCTCAATTAGGCTTTAATCCTGTTGAATTTTATTTAAAACATGATTTATCTATCGAATACTCTCCTTGTATTGATTATGCTTCAGTCGTTCTTCGTTACTGGGCTGAAGTTGTTATTAAAAAGGGAGAGTTGATCACGTTGAAAAATAATAAAGTTAACTGCCCTCAAGTTCCAAAACAATTTAATTTATTTTAGTTTTTAAGAGTAAAAAATGATTAATGCAGGTTTAACAGGTTCAACCGGAATGATTGGTCGGCATATGAAGGCGCTACTTAATCGTCATGGTATTGAGTGCCGCTGTGTAAATAGAGATCAATGGGATTTAGTCGAGTGGAAGACTTATCAGGAGTTAGATGAGTTATTTGAAGGCGTTGATGTGATTTTTCATTTTGGGGCAGCTCTTCCTAAAGTGACAGAAAGTAGCGACTTAAGTAATCTACAAACTCAGATTATTTTTGATGCAAATGTTCGGTCTTGTTTAAATTTGGCTGAGTGGGCATTACTTAGAGAAGTAGCGGTTGTTTTTTTATCCGGTGCAACGGTATACAAAAACCCTTGTGGTCACCGTATTTCTGAAGGTTCTCTCCAAGTTAAGAGTGGCTTTGGAGGGTTTTATGGGTATTCGAAGTTGCTGGCAGAAAAGGTATTTGAGCACTTCGTAGAGCAGGGATTGAAGTTGAGCATATTAAGACCTTCTTCTGTATATGGTACGGGGTTAGGAAATGATAAATTAATTTCAAATTATTTGCGTTTAGCCTCAAGTGATAAGCAAATTACAGTTGAAAGTCCTGATAATAGAATTAACTTAATACATGCTTTAGATGTTGCCCAGTCTGCGTTACTTGCTTTTCAGAATAAAGCATGGGGAGTTTACAATGTTGCTGCCGAAACATCTCCTTCGATTCAAGAGCTTGCAAAAACAATAGTTTCTGTTTGTGGAGGAGGAAAGGTCATCATCGATGATCAGTTGAATAAACAGGTACCATTTATTCGTTTTGACTTGGATACACAAAAAGCTAACCATGATTTTTTATTTAAGCAAACCATTTCTTTGCAAGAGGGATTGACTTTGATGCATCAGAAAAAGGAAATTGAATGTTAAATACATCATTTTCATCATGGCCATTATTTAGTATTGAAGAAAGTGAAGCGGTTTCAAAAGTATTACTTTCTAATAAAGTCAATTACTGGACAGGCTGTGAAAATCGTAAGTTTGAAAAAGAGTTTGCGACTTGGTGTCATACCAAATATGCAATAGCCCTCATGAATGGTACAGTTGCGCTTGATTTGGCATTTAAGGCCTTGGGTATTCAGCAGGGAGATGAAATTATTGTCACTTCTCGTACTTTTTTAGCGTCTGTTTCCTCCATTATTAATATTGGAGCAATTCCTGTATTTGCAGATATTTCTGAGAACTCTCAAAATATTACGCCTAAATCTGTACGTGAAAAGATTACATCAAAAACAAAAGCTATTTTGTGTGTACATTTAGCTGGCTGGCCTTGTGAAATGGATGAAATGATGGCTGTAGCCAATGAATTTAATTTATTTGTTGTTGAAGATTGTGCTCAAGCGCATGGAGCAAAGTATAAAAACCAGCCTGTTGGTTCTATTGGACATATTGGTTGTTGGAGTTTTTGTCAAGATAAAATCATGACCACTGGAGGAGAGGGGGGAATGGTGACAACAAATGATAAAGAGCTTTGGTCTAAGATGTGGTCCTATAAAGATCATGGAAAATCTTGGGAGTCTGTTTATGAAAAAAAGCATCCAGCTGGGTTTAGATGGTTGCATGATTCATTTGGTACGAATTGGCGAATGACCGAGATGCAAGCAGCGATTGGCCGAATTCAATTGAATAAAATGGCTTCTTGGACGAAGAAGCGCATCAAAAATGCAAATGTTATTTGGGATACAGCTAAAAAAGAAGTTGGACTGAGAGTTCCTGAATTGCCTGATATCATTGAACATGCTGCCTATAAGTGTTATGTATTTGTTGAACCTTTAAAATTAAAATCAGGGTGGAATAGAGATAGAATCATGGCTGAAATTAATGCACTGGGAGTGCCTTGTTTTTCAGGATCTTGTTCTGAAGTCTATTTAGAAAAAGCGTTTATTGGTACAGGATTTAGGCCTACTAAGCGGTTGTCTGTAGCGAAAGAGTTAGGTGAAACCTCTCTGATGTTTTTAGTACATCCTACTTTGATGCCTTCAGAAATTGAACAAACTTGCCATGCAATTACATCTGTAATGCAGAAAGCTCAAATTGAAAGTGTTCTAGGTTCGAAATAGTGTAATTGCTTCAGTGGGCTTTTTAAAATTTTGAAAGCGTTGTCGTTAGCGTATCTCTTGGGTGCTTTATTTCCGGTATTGACACTTCATATGATAAGAGTAGCATAAAAAATCCCCCCTTGTCATTATAGGACTTGATTCGAACATCTTGTCTAGGCGTTGTAGATATCTATGGTCAAGCCAGAAGATGAAGTGTATTGTAGATGTTTAAAACGATTCATTTAATTTCAAAAGATGGAAAACAAGAATGATAGAGAGTCTTAATTAGTGTTTAATTTATCTTATTTATTGGTGTTACCCCGTTGGCAAAAGCGATTAATTTCAGCGTTTGTTGACTTGATCGGTTTAACCCTAATTGCCGCGCTTTCAATCGCGTTACGATTGGGTAATATGGAATATTCTTTAGAAAGCTATTGGATGGCGATTGTTCTCTTGCCTCTTCTAGCTATTCCTGTATTTATTAGACAAGGCTTATATCGAGCGGTTGTGCGTTATATTGGTCACCGCTTTGCAATGACGGTTTTTCTTTCGGTCTCTTTAACCACCTTGTTATGGATGGCGACGATTTATATGTTCGATTTAGCGTATCCAAGAACGGCCATTGTTATTACTTGGTTATTAGCGCTTTTGTATATCTCGGGTACTCGAATTATTGCAAGGTGGTTTTTATCGGATTATGCCGGGTGTAATGACGTTGAAGTAAAGCAAGTTGTGATTTTTGGTGCCGGCTCTTCTGGAAAGCAGTTGTTGGG
>WFNQ01000117.1 GCA_015488565.1 Thiomicrorhabdus sp. | reverse complement strand
TTACCTCCGCTAAAGCCGAGTCTAATATAGGCGTAATCACGTTATAATCTTCATGAGAAAGCTTACCAATCGCTTTTAATGAGACAAAAACATCGCTTCCTACGCGTTCAATGCCAATCGATAATCCGTGTTTTTTAGTAGTCATAATATTCTCCAAATTAAAAAAAAAGATAAAGAAAGTTACTTATTAAGTATAAGGACATATTGATTGAATACAAGCCGTCTTCTGTTACTATTAATAAATACCTTTAAGACAAAAAAACACTGGAGTTTTAGCATGAATGTATTTTCTCTCTCATTAAAAATTGTAGGTGCGGTTATCGTGTCTTCCGTGATCGCGGTAGGCATTATTATCGCCGTGGTTGATCCCAATGATTATCGAGACGAAATTACCGAGCTGGTAAAAAAAGAGACGGGAAGAGAGTTGCAAATTCAATCCTTAAGTCTATCGCTCTTTCCACGCTTTGGTCTTAATTTAGAAAATACCACGCTCAGCAATGCCAAAGGGTTTAGTGAAAAAAACTTTTTACACGTAGAGAACCTACAGCTGGGTGCCGCTATTTTGCCACTGTTAAGCCAACAACTTGAAATTGATAAGGTGACACTGAATGGCCTAACCTTGCATTTAGAAAAAAACGCCCAAGGCATCACAAATTGGGCAGACTTAACCCAAGACGATACCTCATCTGAAGCTTCAGAAGAAGAAGCCAGCTCTGAACCAAGCAATCCGCTTAACGCCTTAGCCGATTTAAAATTTGGGGGACTGGACATTCAACAAGGAAAAATCCACTGGCATGACCAGCAAGCCAATCAAGACGTACAACTAACCATTCACGACTTTTCAACGGGCGCGATTACCTTTGGGGCGTTTTTTAACATCGCCCTATCAGCAGAGAGCACCCTCTCCACTCCCGACATAAAAACCACATTAGAATTTAACGTTGAAGCAAAGCTGGAACAAAGCGGGGACTACGCCATTCGTAACCTAACACTCAATACAATCACGACAGGATCAGGAATCCCCGTTAAAAAAATCACTCAAACATTAAGCCTCCCAACACTTAATTTAGCGTTAGAAAATAACCAACTCAGCTTACCCGCTCTAACCGTAGATTATGATGTGATAGGGGGGGAGAAATTTCCACTTCAAACCATCAAAGGTCAATTGCACGTCACCGCTTTAAAAGGGGATTTAGCCAAACAAACCTTTGAAGCACAAAATATCACATTACAATCCCATTTAACGGGCGAACGTGTTCCAAATAACAAACTCAATACCACACTGTCCATACAACCCAGCCTTAATTTAACCGGCCAAACTGCACAGTTAAATAAACTGGTGCTAACCGTTATGGGCATTGAAGCAACAGGATCGGTAAAGGCGACTCAAATCACCTCAAACGCCCAAGTAAACACGCAACTCAATATCGCTCAAACCAATTTAAGAACCCTCTTTAAACAGTTGGATATTACCCTGCCAGAAATGACCGACCTTCAAACCCTAACTCAATTTATGGCGACCCTTAATGTCGATTTTGATGCAAAAAAAGAAGCCATTAAAATCAACACGCTCAACATCACCTTAGACGATTCGCAACTCAGCGGCAACGCTTCCATTCGCCAGTTTGACCGTCCAAATATTAACTATAATCTGGCTTTAACTAAAATTGACCTAAATCGTTATTTGCCTCCCAAAAAAGCGCCATCAGAATCAACTGAACCCGCTAAGACCAAAGAGATTGAGATAAAATTACCCGTTGAACTATTACGCAAATTAACACTCAATGGCACGTTTAAAGCGGGAGAAGTCACGTTTGACAAGTTGCATCCTAAAAACATGTTAGTCACCGTAAAAGGAAGCAAAGGAAAAATAACGGCCAACCCCATTAAAATAACTATTTTTAAAACCCAAATACAGGCTCAAGCAGGTGTCGATGTCCGCAGTGATACGCAACAATTCGCCTTTAAATTAAACGGCCAAAACATTCCCGTTGGGGATGCATTAATCGCCGTCGCCGATATCGACACACTGGGTGGTACAGGTGACATTGCTCTCAATATCACCACTGCTGGATCAAACATTGCCCACTTTAAACAAAACCTAAACGGGTCGGTTTCCACCAATTTAACCAATGGGTTTATTAAAGGCTTTAACTTAGCGCAGTCCATTCGAGAAGCCCAAGCGAAGCTGTCTGGCAAGCCAGCCCCTAAAGCCGAAGAGGAACTAAAAACCGACTTTAGCTCACTCATTGCCCAAGCCGTTATAAAACAAGGGGTTGTCACCACACAAAAACTCACGGCTCAAGCCCCTTTTATGCGAATTTCTGGCGCTGGAACGGTGAATTTACCCAAAGAGTCACTAAACTACTTGGTTAGAGCCAAAATAGTCGCTTCTGACAAAGGTCAGGGAGGGAAAGAATTACAAAACTTAAATGGACTCACTATCCCAATTAAGCTCAAAGGAAATTATTTAAGCCCTAATGTCTCACTGGACATCAGCGGCTTGCTGGCTGAAAAAACCAAAATGCAACTGGAACAGAAAAAAGAAGAAGTCATAAAAGAAACCACTCAAAAAGCAGAAAAACAAGTCAAAGAACAGCTTGAAGGGCTATTAAAAGGCTTTAAATTTTAGTATAAAGAAATAACGTAACACACTGATTTTACTGTTACAATCTTTAGAATGTTTCGTTACTTAAAGTTAAAACAGCATCAAATAGGGCGAGCCACCAAGCGCTCGCCTTTTTTGAATCGCTACTTTCCTAAGTTTAAAGACCGCGTTTACTGGGCAGGTGACCGTAAATCGTTCGCACGTGCCAGTTTTATCGGCCTTTTTTGCATGATGCTACCCATTCCCTTTCAAATGGTTTTAAGCTCCATCATCGCCTACTACCTTCGAGCCAACATCCCACTTGCCACCGCATTGGCATGGATTACCAACCCGATTACCATGTGGGCCATTTGGTATGGTGGCTATAAATTTGGTACCTGGATTCTATCCTCCCCCGACCTCTTTGATGCCTCGGCACAATTAACCAT
>WFNQ01000116.1 GCA_015488565.1 Thiomicrorhabdus sp. | reverse complement strand
GCCTGAAAGGAGGCTATCAATATGCCACAGATCAGGCGCTCTCTTTTGTACTCAATAACAACCAGTATGAAAACCTAACCAATGGCGACAGTTATTACAATACGGGCGTAGGAGTAACGAATACCAACCAATTTAATAACAACTCTTTAATTTTTACTCAGTCGATTCGTTCGGATCAATACAATACCTTTAAAGGAAAAACGACTGGGAAATTAGGCCTTAAAAAGACCTTTCAAAAAGACCTCTTTATCAGCGCTAATGTAGGAACCGCTTATAACGCACCCACACTGTTTCAAAGTACTTACGGACTCACCTCAAATCTTCAGCCAGAAGAGACCGTTGGATTTGATGTTTCCGTAGGAATTTATGGTGCAGAACTGACCTATTATGAAAGCAGAGCCAAAAATTTAATTAATTATGCCGGAACCTGGCCAAACGATTATTACGAAAATCTAGCGGGCATCAGTGAATTTTCAGGGGTAGAATTTTCATACTCAAACTACGTTGAAAAAGCTAATACCTTGGTAAACCTCACTTTTGCACAAGTGTCCGCCAAAGATGATAATAGCGAATTTTTAGCACGCCGTGCTGAACAGACGGTTGGCTTAAATCTTTTGTATGATGGCTTTAACCGTCTGACCATTGGCATCAACAACCGCTACATTGGTAATATGTTTGATCAAGCCAACCGTTCAGGCGCGAATATTGGTGACTACTATGTTACGGATGTAAACGTAAACTACACCTTAAACAAACAAGTCACGTTATACGCCAATGTGTTAAACCTGTTTGATGCAGACTACACCCAAGCGGTTGCGACCTATCAAGCTGATAATGTCACCCCACAAAATGTCTATTCAAATGGTGGCAGTCAGCTATTTGTCGGTGTTCAAGGTAAATTTTAATTGAAATTAAACCCGACTCAACACTGCCTTATGGTACAAGGCTGCACCTCCGATGCTGGCAAAAGTACCTTAGTGGCTGGGTTGTGTCGATTGTGGGCGCGGCAAGAACTTTCTGTTGCGCCGTTTAAACCCCAAAATATGGCGCTTAACAGCGCTGTAACCGAGGACGGTGGCGAAATTGGCCGTGCGCAAGCACTGCAAGCCATGGCCGCCAAAATCCCTCTCTCTGTGCATTTCAACCCCGTGTTACTTAAACCCAACAGTGATACGGGGGCACAAGTTATTCTACAAGGCCATTGCATCGGGAACTTAAATGCGATGGATTACCATGACTACAAACCCAAAGCAAACCAAGCGGTTTTAGAGTCCTTTCAAATACTTAGCCATCAATACGACACAATTTTTGTGGAAGGCGCAGGCAGCCCTGCCGAAGTCAATTTACGTGAAAACGACATCGCCAATATGGGCTTTGCCGAACAGGTAGACTGCCCCGTCATATTAATTGCCGACATTGATAAAGGCGGGGTATTTGCTCATATTATTGGGACATTAGAATGCCTTTCAGAAAGCGAAAAAGCACGCATAAAAGGGTTTGTCATTAACCGTTTTCGAGGTGATAAAACACTATTGCAAAGCGGACTAGACTGGCTTGAAGCCAAAACAGGCAAGCCCGTATTAGGGGTTCTGCCCTATCTACACGGATTACACTTAGATGCCGAAGACGCCCTTGCCTGTTCCGCATCGCCACACAAGCCCCATACCAAGCTCAATGTCATCATGCCGCTACTGCCTCATATCAGCAATCACACCGATTTTGAGCCTTTGCGACTGCATCCAGACATTGATTTTCAAATCATTCGTCATCAAGAGCCAATTCCCACTGCCGATTTAATTATTTTGCCCGGCAGTAAAAATGTCATCAACGACCTTCAATGGCTCAAAAGCCAAGGTTGGCAAACAGCCATACAAAAGCACCTGCGTTATGGCGGCAAAGTGATCGGAATTTGTGGCGGACTGCAAATGTTAGGCGCGTGGATTTTTGATCCAGAACATATCGAAGGTCACATTGAAAAAGCCGCTGGCCTGAATCTATTTGACTACTGCACCACGCTCAGCGCACACAAACAACTCCGTAACGTTACAGGGCAACTGCTCTGTTCCAACACCTCCTCCCCCATTCCTGTATCGGGTTACGAAATTCACGCTGGCCACACCACGGGCTACCCCAAAAAAGCAGCCATTCAACGCAATGATCATACAACAGATGGGGCTATTTCAGACGACAATCAAATGCTTGTCACCTATTTTCACGGCCTATTCGACACGCCCAAGGCACTCAATGCCCTGTTAAACTGGGCAGGGCTTAAATCGCAAAGTACGGTCGATATTCATGCCATTCGAGAACAGCAACTGGAGCGACTGGCAGACTGTTTAGAGCAAAACTTAAACATAGACCACCTGTTTCAAATACTCAACCAAACTCAGCCTAAACAGATACCTCGCTTACCACATGCTTTCTTACCCCACCAAATCGAAGCGGTTTATCAAACCATTGAACAACGCCGCGATATGCGCCATTTTACAAACCAGCCCATTGAGACAAAGCAACTGAATCGCTTACTCAATGCGGCACACCATGCGCCCAGTGTCGGCCTCATGCAACCTTGGCGTTTTATTCGCATCACACAACCCAAATTACGTCAAAAACTCCATGATTTGGTTGAAAAAGAGCGTGAAAACACGGCAAATGCATTAAACAAATGCAAAGATGACTTTATGAAATTAAAAGTTGAAGGTATTTTAGAGTGTGCCGAAGTCATTGTGGTTTCGCTTTCGGATAAACGCAGTCAAGAAGTATTTGGTCGTCGAACCTTGCCAGAAATGGACATCGCCTCAGTCGGTTGCGCCATTCAAAATATGGCCCTCGCTGCGCGTGCAGAAGGCATTGGCGTTGGCTGGATATCCCTATTTGACCCTGAAGAGCTGGCCATGTTACTCAACATATCAAGAGAACAACCCGAAGACAACGGCAAACCCATTGCCATTCTCTGCCTTGGGCACGTTCAAGCATTTTACCCCGTTCCCATGCTTGAAAAAGAGAACTGGCGTAAGCCACTCAGCCTACAGCAGGTTACCTTTTATAATCAATGGCAACAGACCGAGCCAACATGACCCCCTCTCTATTTCCATTCCATGACCCTCTCATTAAAATAGAGTGCACGGAGCAATTCCTGTTAATTTCACTCCCACAGCTTTACCGAGTGCTGAGTTCTGCCGAACTTAATGGTGGGTTTGCAAAAGCCAAATACCTACTTAATTTAAAAGTAGCAAACTGCCCTTATGATAAAGAGCCGCCAGCCCTCTCACCAGAAGAGACCTTATCCCTTTTTGCCCAAACTCACGCCTTATCAGCCACAACCATAGGTATGATGACGGCAGCCTCCATGCACTCGCTACGCGTTGCGAGCCAAACGATTGAGAATGTTGTTATTTCCGTTGCCTTAACCAGTGGGCTTGCCAATGCCAGACGTGCAGGAGACCCAGCCGATTATCCACACTTATTTGAGCCCAAGCTTCCCCAAGGCACCATTAATATTTTTGTTATGATAAATACACCGCTACAAGACAAAACGATGGTCGAAGCACTGAGCATTATCACCGAAGCCAAAGCCGCAACCTTACAAAATCTACACATTAAAAGTCCACTCACTCAACAAATTGCGACTGGAACAGGAACGGACGCCACAGCCATCGCCTGCGCTCCCCAAGGCAAAACAATCTCATACTGTGGCAAACACACACGACTTGGCGAGACTCTCGCGCAGCTCATCTCTCACGCCCTATCCTCTTCCATTTTACGACAAGAGCAAGGTAAACTTACCCCCCATAAGACAGCTACATCATTTGAGGCACCAAAATGATCGACGAAAAACAAAATAAATACCATAAAACCAAAATGGAACGTAAAAAAAGCCAAATAGAAACCTCCATGGCAAACGCCACGGACGAAAAAGGGCTTTTACTGGTGATTACTGGTAATGGAAAAGGCAAATCCACCTCGGCATTTGGCATGGTCGCACGAGCATTAGGGCATGGCATGAAAGTCGGCGTTTGCCAATTTATCAAGAGCCGTACCGATACGGGTGAAGAGGCTTTTTTTAGCGCACACCCCAACTGCGAATGGCATGTACTGGGTGATGGTTTTACATGGGATACTCAAGACCGCACCCAAGACATTCAAACCTCAAAAAAAGGCTGGGCGGTTGCTCAAAAAATGCTGACCGATGCCAGCTACGATTTAGTGGTGTTGGATGAACTGACCTACTTACTCAGCTACCAATACTTAGAAAAAG
>WFNQ01000115.1 GCA_015488565.1 Thiomicrorhabdus sp. | reverse complement strand
GGGTAAATGTACTGAAAGAAAGCCCCTTAGTGGGCTTTCTTTTTATTTAAAAAAAATAAATTAAATTTTAAGGACGATTTTATATTATGAAATATTCTCCACCAATATTAATGGTGCTGGCAAGCATAATCATGCTACTGTCTACACACTCTCTTGCCTCTAAAGAAAAAGAGCAAAACTCTAGAGAGATTGCCGCTTTTGTAAATGAACGACCTATCTATACAGATCAACTTAGTGCTAAACAGCAAATTAAAATAGCTAAATATAAACGCTTCAATCGCAACCAAGAACCCTCTGAAGAAATTAAAAATATGATGCTTAAAAGCGTACTTGAAGAGCACATCAACACTGAATTGATTTTTCAAGCCAGCCAAAAGCACCATGTAAACAATTTAAAGCAAAAAATAACCGACAAAATACGTGAACAAGAAAAACACAACTCAGACAGCGATAAACAAATAAATAAGACGGCGATTGAAAATCAAATTCGCATTGATGACTACCTTCAAGCACATGATCTCGTCAACCCTCAAAAACCCGAAAAAGAATTAAAAGATCTTTATGAAAAAAACAAACACCAATTTGCTTCTAAAAAAGCCAAAGTACATGTTTTGCACATTATTACTAAGGACAAACAGGATATTATTGATGCACAAAAACGCCTTTTAGAAGGAAAATCTTTTTCAGAGGTTTCTAACGAGTATTCAATTGATGTAAATACTAAAAAAGATGGGGATTTAGGCTTTATTGAACTAGGCTACATGCCAAAAGAAGTCGATAAATTCATATCATCTCTCAAAATAAACGAATTAAGCCCTATTATTGAAACAGACCAAGGCTACCACCTTATTAAGGTTTTAAATAAGAAACCTGCAGGAACAATTCCCACTTTTGAACAAATGAAATCATTCTTGGCTAAAGGATATGCGCCCAAAGTAAGAGCACAAAAAATACATCAGCTCCTTAAGCAGTTAAAAGAGCAAGCTCAAATAAAAATATTATTAAAATAAATAAATCTAGTAATTTTTTAAAAAAAGCCTATAATACGGAAATCTACTGCAGCAAAATAAAAGCCCGACCTTAAGACTAAATAAATTTAGGAGACCTTTGCAGGAAAGGTCTCTTATTGATAAGGTAATTTCTATCGACTTAAAAAGGAGACTCAAAATATGAGTTTTTCAAAAATAATCATCGCCACATTACTAACGGCTTCATTTTCTTCGGCATACGCAATCGAAACAACCATTGATTTTGAAGACGACGTTTTTAAGGGGTACTACGATGTCGCTACCGGCCTCGATGAAAATGGGAACGAGTACGAATACGACATCTTTGTATCCTTAGGGGATCAAACTGTTTTTAACTATAAAAATGTTACATTTTCAGGAATTGGTCGCACGTCAAATACGGGTTCATTTACATTCGAAGCCCCTTCTGTGACATCACCTGATTATTCAGGCTTTGTTCTAGCTACTGGCAAAAATAACTTTACTACTTTAAAGCTTTCATTTGAGAACTCTATTAGTGCATTTTCATTCAACTTGGGTAACAATATAAACAATTGGGAATTAACCGCTTTTAATGACTCAGGTGCAACCATTGATTCTCTCATACTAAATAAAAGAAGCGCTTTAAATCCAAGCAATGATGGGCAATTTTTTGGCCTTTCTTCGGACATGGCTAATATTTCATATGCGACCTTAACTAACCTAGGTGATCCAATAATTTATACTGCTGAAAATGTTGTTACTATTGATAACTTAAAATATACGGAAGTATCTCCTGTTCCAGAACCTTCTACCTATGCCTTAATGTTAGGCGGACTAGGCATGGTTGGCTTTATGGCTTATCGTCGACGTAAAACAACAAACGCTTAATATTCAAATTACATTATGTTCAGTAAATAAAAAGGCAACATCGGTTGCCTTTTTTTATGCCTAAAATTTACAGATAAAATAAAGTATAATACTCTTCTCAAGAGTGCTTCAATGGTCTCTTAATAGTCTGCACGTCATTAAGAACGACTGTTTCTAACCCAAACTCATTAATCGCACAATGTATAAAAAAGGACCTTATTTATGAAATGTCTTAAAAAGAGCTTATTTATACTCTATATACTTACGCTGGCAAGCATTACTTCAACCTCTCACAGTAGAGGAATGAAAATATTCGATGGCCCGCCTACAGCACCTCAATGCCGTAACTGTCATTATGACTTAGAAAGATTTCCCTTACTTGGACTTTACTTAGGACTAAGAAACCCTGATCGCCATCATCTTTTAATTGGGACAACCATCCCACCAATTTCTCGTTCAAAAGCACCTGATGCAAGAGGAGCAAAGAATGAGGGAACACCCTATAATTGTTTTTCATGCCATTTAATATTGCCTGAAACAGCAGAGCCCCTCAAAGAAAATTTTGAAATTGTTGAACCCTTTAGAGACTGCCTACAGTGCCACCCTGCTTGGATTGTAACTGGACCACCGGATAGAATGGGAGGCCGAGGAGGGAGTGGAGATGTAATAAGCAATGTACACATGACCAGCGAATCTACATTATTTAACCAACGTCAATGTCGCGCCTGCCATAACAGCGGGATGGGTGGCGGTGGCAGACGTTAAGCCGTTTGCCCTCAACATAAAAATAGATAGAAAAACAAGCCCTTTTCACCTTAAATTGTTTAGAGCTTACTTATCAAGGGCATAACATTTTTAACCATATTAGCTTTAAAAAGGGATAAAAAAATGAACATCTTAAAGTATTTAATTACTTCAGCCTTCATGCTAAGTCTAAGTTCAATAGTGGTCGCCGCTCCACAACCACCACCAGTCAATCAAAACTTAGGGATACCAGATTCAAACTTTGAAAACTTTCCTATGAATCTGTGCATATCCTGTCACCATGCTTACAAAGATGAAGATCCTGATGCATTAATTGGCGAAAGACCAAGAAATGATGCGCCAGTAAAACCGGGTTATAATCCCGATAGACACCACACGGTTATGGATAAACAGCGCTACCCAGAAAAAAACATCATTGATGGTATGCCTGATTTTCCTCCTTTTCGTGATGCCAATGGAGATGGCGTTGCTGATACTAACTATACCTGTTACAACTGCCATAAAATCCTTACCGATATTGAAACAGGTGAAACAGAACTGGATGCCGTTATTTTACCTAACTTTAGAAACTGTCTAAACTGCCATAAAAGAGAGCGTAACTCTAGAGCAACCGTTCATCATGCAACAGAACTAGCTCAAACAGGCTTCTGCTTCCGTTGCCACGGTGGATTAGTTCGAGGTATTGATGTCGATACTTTAATGGGCAAAAAACCAGATAAAGACAACCCTGGACAAACGGTTCCCGTTAACATTCCAAGCTATAAACCAAGTATGATTACGCCTTGGCGAAGCAAAAAACCCAATGGTGACAATAGTATTGTAAGCACCGCTGGTGCCAGCCCTGGTAACTGTAATTTTTGCCATAACTCCGCTGATGGAAGTAATGTATATGGTACACCAGAACCAATCACCCTCAATGATGGTTCATCCATTATGGTTAATATTTTTACCAACAAAGAAAACCATCACAACACCGGTTTCTTTACCGAAAACAAATGCACTTGGTGCCATCAATTAGACTTTGATCAAACGAGTATTCAGCAAGATGGTTATGACATCCGTATATGTCAACGCTGTCACGATAGAACAACACTTCATAACATTGAGTTTGATGCGGAAGGAGATGGAACGCAACCTGGAAAGGAAGAGCCTTATTTTGGACACATTGGTAACCTTAAAAACTGCTGGGGTTGTCATGGCAATAATAAAACGGTTCTAAATAATAATGGAGAATTAGTCGACCCTAGAACAGGGATAGCTATCTCTAACCAAAATCAAGAGAGTAGTACAGGCTTTGAAGGAATGGCGATAAATACCGCACTTATTCCAACACTAACAGCTTTAAATGAACTTAGTGTCTTAGAAGGGTCTGAAGTACTTATGACAGCAACGGGCAATAACTTTGAAAATACAAGCACGATTAACACAATTGATCCTGATACAAATCAGATTGTTACTATTGATAAGCTTTGGACCTCAAAAATTGTTGTCAAAGATAAAAATGATAATATCACTGCAATTGAGCCAACAGCGATAAGTAATACAATACTTGAGTTTACATTACCAGCCACGCTGACCGCAGGTTCTTATGATGTCTTTGTCAAAAAATCAGACCACTATACCAGTGCATTACGCCTAATCATTAAGCCAACAATCAAAGCCATGCAAAGCTTTGTCTTTACACCATACGGTGGACTAGCAGTCATTGCAGGGTATGATTTCACTGATGCTTCAGCAAACCTTGTCAACATTGGTGCAGGCTTAAGCATTGTAAATCAAGATGGCGAAAAACCTGTTAGAGTCTATATTTGGAACGACGAATTAATTGTTGCCCATTTCCAGGACATTCCAACAAGTGTCACTATCTCCAACATGAGCGATAAAAAAACTATCCCTTTAACCATTTATTGATTTTTTTTAAAATCAATGCGATGAGTTATTAACGGTAAATTCTTACCCCCCAGATTTTTATATCGATCTGGGGCTTTTCGTGTTCCCTAAAAAAATTCAAAAAAAAAGCGCAACATTAATGTTGCGCTTTTGCATCAAAACATATAATTACATTAATTTAATACTTTCTCAATCACCTTGAAGTCAAAAAAATTACTGAGCACGATCAGCTTCAATTTTTTGAAAGACACTTTTTAAGTCTTGCTCCAATTTTGTCGCTTCTTCTTTTGACATATCTGAATTTTCAGAAATTTTGGCAACCAACCCTTTGACTTCAGAATCTAATTTTTCTGGTGGAATCCCTTCAACCGAGTTCAATGCCGCTTTTTGTTCTGGCGTTATCACGGGTTCAGCTCCCATTTTTACTTCTACAAACTTAGATTCATCAAAAACTTCACCCGATTCTGTATCAACGGCTTCAACCACCTCTGTTTCAACAACAACTGGCACCTCTGCATCAGAAGCCACTTTATTATTCGAATCTTGCTCTGACTCACTACAGCCAGCTGAAAAAATGGTCATTACTGCAACCAAACTCATCCACTTCATATTCATAATGTTTACTCTTTATTCCATTAAAAAAAATAATATTAAATATCCCTAATCCCCAGATAGAAATACGGATTAGAGTTTAAGCTCTTGACGAATTTTCTATCTGGGGATTAGGGAATATTATTGCCCCCCTTTTTAAATAGGTATTTTACCTTATTAAAAAGCGAGTCACCACATACGATTTACATCATTTCTTGAGGGTCGATATCCATACTCCATCGTACTTTACGTGACAACGGACTTTTATAGATGTAAGGCACCATTTCAGCCATTAATTGATG
>WFNQ01000114.1 GCA_015488565.1 Thiomicrorhabdus sp. | reverse complement strand
TGAGAATCATTGGGGAAGCCGAGCATAAAGGCGGCGTTATTTCGTTTATTATTGACGGCATTCACCCGCACGATATGGCGACGTTAATGGATCAAGATGGCGTGGCAGTTCGCGCCAGTCACCACTGCGCCATGCCCGTGATGCAACACTTTAATGTGCCCGCAACCATCAGAGCATCATTTGGTGTGTACAATAGTTTTGCGGATATTGATCGGTTGGTTTACTCGATTGGCGAAGCCAAAGCGATGTTATTGTAAAAGCCACGCTCATTTGTTTATTGTAGGTTGGCTAGGAGGGACTAATGTTAACATTCTTTAATGTCAGTGCTGTAATGAGGTTAGATTAAGCTTTTTTGGTTCGGCGATAGGCCATAAAGCTAACCAGTCCTAACCCTCCTAACATTAATGCTATGCTACTGGGCTCAGGGACAGGGGTAACTGCCGTAAGCGCAAGGTCATCGATTAAATAATTATATTTTTCACCAAAATCTATTCTAAGTTCATCAATAGGGCTCGTTTGAGCACCATAATACTTATAACTGCCATTTAAGCTTGAGGGTATGCTCCAGGCTAGTTCCCCATTTTTATATCCTTCAAATGCTCCAAAAACGATATCATCGCCTCCTGAGTTTGCTCGAGTAAACCATGCTTTTGCCCACAGTCCATCAAAGGTAAAATCATTACCGTTTTCTTCGGTGATTATGTCAGCAGTTACTTGTCTGTAACTGAAAGTTCGATTATTGAATATTGCAAAGTCACCACTGTGTGTCCCTCTGTTCCCAAACTCTAGTGGAGCGTCGATAAGGTCAATCCAGTCAAGTGTGGCAGAGAACTCAAATCCTTTATAAGTAGGCATATCCCCAAATTCATTTTGAATGCTTCCTCCTGGTATATCTTCAAATGTTAAAAGAGAAGCACTTGCTTGGCTTGTTAATAGGCAGCTGAACAATAAAATTTTTTTCATTTTCCATCCAGTTTAAGTTTTAATGATTTCTATGCAGGCTTTTTCTTTCTGGTTATTATGGCTGATCTTTAATGTAGTCTCAGTCGTAATGTTATCATTGGTATTGATGTTAATGGCAGAAAAAAATTATCAGTTGTTGTTGCAAATGAAAGGGGTTAAAAAGACAATGCTTCCTGTAGCTATTATTTATAGGTTTTACAGGATGGTTTAACTGCTTGTTTTATAACAAATAGATTTAATATTTTATAAAAAGCACTTTATCAAAGGATTATAGTTTTTACTGGCTTATGGGTCAATTTTATTTTTTATCCCCAATCCTTACATAGAAACCGCTAAAACGCAAAAAGCCTTGGCTGTATAATGGTTTGCGACCAAACCAACCATCACCCAATGGGTGCAACAACTCAAGGCTCCCCATGATTTTACCGCATAAACTTGCCACAACCACAGATTTATTAACCTCACGCGCAGGATTACTACTCCCCATTCAGCTCATGGAGTCCATTCAGTTAGCCGCATGTATCGACAAGCACCTTCCCCAACCCAAGAGCAACCGCGGGTTTTCCGCCTCAACCTATGTACAAACATTCATGTTAATGCAGCAAAACGGTCACTTCCATTTAGATGATGTGCGCTTGCTCAATGATGACAAAGCGTTGTTATCCGTACTGTCATTAACACAATTTCCTTGCGCAACCGCACTGGGAAATTGGTTACGCCGACTAAGCAAGCAGCCTGAAATAAAAAAAACACTACAGTCCGTAAACAAACACCTATTAAGCATCGCTCTACATCAATGCAAAGAAGTCACATTAGACATTGATGCCAGCGAGATTATATCCAGCAAAGCCGATGCAAAATGGACGTATAACAACCACCAAGGTTACATGCCAATGGTGGGGCATATAGCCCAGACCGACCAAGTAGTGGCCTGCGACTTCCGAGAAGGCAATTGCTCACCAGCCAGTCAAAACCTTGACTTTATTAAACACTGTGAAGCAGGACTGCCTAAAGGCGTCCGAGTGAAAGCACTTCGTATTGATGCGGCGGGGTATCAAACCAAGATAATCCAATACTGCGATACACACAAGATAGAGTATGCCATTCGAGCCAAAATGAGTCCCACCATTAAAGCACTGATCACACAATTAAAAGACGATCAATGGGAACCCCTATTAGATGAACATGGAGAACCAACTCATCAACAAAGCTTCCGAACGACGCACTGCATAGGTGATTATGAACACGCGTTTACGCTGGTGATTCAGCGACAAGCCAAACGAGGTCAAATGTGTTTTGATTTAGAGGGCAACCAATGTGATGAACTGGTAGATAAAAGTTATATTTACCGAGCCATTGCCACCAATCAAGATAACAAGACCGATAATGAAGTGGTGAACTGGTACAACCAGCGTGGTGAAGCCAGTGAGAATCGTATTAAAGAGCTTAAAAGTGACTTTGGTGGAGGCACCTTACCGTGCAGTGATTTTAATGCCAATGGCTTGTACTTTTCAATCAGCACACTTTCTTACAATCTGTTCGCATTGATGCGTCAATTTTTGCCAGAAGAACTGTCCAGTAAACGTGCAATCACCTTGCGCTGGCGTGTTTACGCCATCGCCGCCAAAGTCGTTAAAACAGGACGTCAATTAATCATTAAATTACGAGAAGACCATCGAGTACTTTTATTAAAATTACTCGATTTAATGAGGAGGGTTAAACCACCACCTATATAACAACCGCAAACAGCGAAGCATGAATTCTTGAGCACGGCGTGCTGGCTTGCGCGTGCCTGAGAATTGGATTAAACGAAATAAAATGATGCACTTATGATTTTGAACTGGAAAATAGTTTGATTTTTCAGTCATCGTTCATTTTATGGTGCAGATTTTTTAGAAAATGGCTGATATCAGACATTTTGATGAATGATGAATCTCTATGTAAGGATCTGGGCCCCCTTGTTCTTTATTTTTATCCATTAGGAGTGGTATCATTTGAAAATAATCTTTTATATGACTCCTAAAGGCTTTTCTCCGTGCTAGATC
>WFNQ01000113.1 GCA_015488565.1 Thiomicrorhabdus sp. | reverse complement strand
TTGCCCAGTTGCTGACTGGGCATTCGAGTCCCTTCGGGAAAAATCACCACCCAGTCACCCTGTTCTAAACGAGATTTGCCTTCCGAAACCAGTTGTGTCAGTGCTTTTCGCCCTGCCGCTCGGTCAATGGCGATGGGGTTGAGCAGTGCCATACCCCAGCCAAAAAATGGAATTTTAAGCAACTCCTTTTTAAGCACGTACGCCTGACGGGGAAAAATTTCTTGCAACGCTAAGGTTTCCCACGCGGATTCGTGTCGGGATAAAATTAACCCTGCCTGTTTGGTGTCGATGTTCTCTTTACCATGCAGTCGATAGCGCACACCGCAAGTCCAGCGTAACCAAATTAAACAGAACCGCGCCCAATATTGCATGAAGCCGTAGCGTGTTTTAAAAGAGAACAATCGGGTAAACTGCCCTAATACGGAAAACACAACCAGAGAAACCCCCTGCCCAAGGGCAAACAAAGTCGATCTCAAAAACCAAATCACTTTCATTTTAACAGCGCCTCCGCAACGCTTTGCAAATTAGAATACACGGGAATATCATCCAATATGGCTTCTTGGTTGGCTAAGGTTCGCTCGCCTTTTCCCGTTCGAACTAGATAGGGGTTCATTTTTTTGGCGCGAGCCACTTGCATGTCTGCCAGCGTATCGCCCACCATTGGCATTCCCGCCAAACTTAAATCAAAACGCTGTTCAATCGCGGTTAACATACCCGATGCAGGCTTACGGGCGGGTGAATGGTCCTCGCTCAAATAAGGCGCATAACTGATCCAGTCTACGCCATGTTCGCCAAGCAAACCTTGCAGTTTTTGATGCATGTCACTCAGCTGATGTCGACCATAATAGCCACGCTTAATGCCCGATTGATTGGTGGCGATGGCAACCAGCCATCCCGCTTGTTTTAAGGCCTTTATTGCCTCAATACTACCTGCTTCGGGTTGCCACTCATCGGCTGATTTAATGTAAGCATCCGAGTCGACATTAATCACCCCGTCTCGGTCTAGTACAATGATTTTTTGCATGGTTTATTGTGTTCTCTATCAAGCCTTGTAAGACCCCAGCCCTCCCCTTGCCAAGGGGGGGGGAGAAAAAAAGCGAGTATTTAACCGCCAACTCTTCCTGTAAAAATGGGGTCTTAAGGCACTATAATCTTGACACATCCGCCACTTGTAAAAACAGTTGGTAGATTTGGTTCAGTAACGCCAAACGGTTTTGGCGTACAGGCAAGTTATCTGTCATCACCATAACGTCATCAAAGAATTGATCTACCGCTTCTCGAATGGTGGCCAGTGAACGAATAGCCGCAACATAGTCACGCTGTGCTACGTGTGCATTAACCGTTTCACGCAACGCTTCTAACTCCGACCACAGTGCTTTTTCAGCCTCGTCTTCAAACAACTCGGCATTAACCGCATCCGGTAATGTTTCGCTGTTTTTCTTTAAAATATTGGCAATACGTTTGTTGGCCGCACTTAAACTTTCGGCCGCAGGCATTTGACTGAATTGTTGTACCGCTTCAATACGTTTGGCAAACTCAATTGGTTGTGCTGGACGACACACTCGTACCGCTTCAAACTGCTCTGAGCTAATGCCTTGATCGCTATAGTAAGCGCGTAAACGACCGATAATGAAATCATAAATCTCATCCATTAACGCATCGGTACTTTCAACCGATTCATGTAACTCTAAACTGCTTTGAATCAGTTGATACAGATCCACGTCCAACTGCTTTTCAATCATAATGCGCACCAAGCCCAATGCGGCACGACGCAGTGCAAACGGGTCTTTATCACCCGTTGGAATTTGACCAATACCAAAAATACCGGTAATGGTATCCAGCTTATCGGCAATCGCTAAGGCTTGCGCCACGGCCGAGCTGGGCAAGTCATCCCCAGAGAAGCGTGGGCGATACTGCGCTTCAATCGCCTCAGCGACTTCAATGTTCTCATTTTGTTCGGTGGCATAATAACGCCCCATCACGCCTTGAAGGTCTGGAAACTCACCGACCATCTCGCTCAATAGATCGCATTTGGACAGACGTGCGGCACGGCTCGCAATCTCGGCACTCACGCCCAATGGTTTGCCAATGATGACCGTTAAACTTTCTAAACGCTCCACTTTATCAAACAGCGTACCCAATTGTTTTTGGAAAACGACGGTTTTTAAACGAGGCAAGAAGTGCTCTAACGACTGTTTATTGTCTTGATCCCAGAAGAATTTGGCATCGGCTAAACGAGGACGAATGACGCGCTCATTACCAAATTTAACTGCGGCTGGATTGCTGCTTTCAATATTACTGATGGTAATAAATTTAGCCATCAGCTGGTTTTGCTCGTCCAACATGTGAAAGTATTTTTGATGCCCTGCCATCGCTGAGACCAATGCCTCAGAAGGCACGGTTAAAAAGCGTTCGTCAAAATCACCTACTACTGCCACTGGCCACTCATTTAACGCGGTGACTTCTTCTAACAAGGCCGAATCAATGACGGCCGTGCCACCCGCTTTTTGGGCGGCTTCGGTCACTTGTGTGTGAATACTTTTAGAGCGTTCAGCAAAGTCGACTAACACATACCCCTGTGTACGCAACACCTCTACATACTGGCTTGGATGTGAAATTACAAACTCCGCTGGCGCATGAAAACGGTGACCCCGTGTGGTATTAGAAGCTTGATGTCCTAAGATGGTTGCGGGAACGACTTGCTCGCCTAACAACATTAACACCCAGTGTACGGGTCGAACAAACTCAATATCCGAATCGCCCCAACGCATCCGCTTTGGAATCGGCAATTTTGCCAACGATTGACTAACTATATTGGGTAAAAGACGCTCTGCTGGCTGACCTTTTTGCTCAAGGTTGTACGCCATCCAGATGCCTTTATCGGTCTCAATTTCAATGAGCTCTTCAACCGTTGCACCACAACCACGGGCAAACCCTTGCAGTGCTTTAGTGGGATTGCCTTCGGCATCAAAGCCTGCTTTTTTAGCGGGGCCTTTGCGCTCAATCACTTTGTCCGCTTGAACCGTTTGCAATCCCTCAATGTGAACGGCCAAACGGCGCGGCGCGGCATAAATGGAAACCTCACCATAAGCCAGTTCTGCGTCTTTTAAACCTTGTTCAATGCCCGAAGCAAAGGCTTCACTTAGGCGTTTAAGGGCTTTAGGAGGAAGCTCTTCCGTCCCAATTTCAACTAAAAATGACTCGGTTGCAATCGACATTATTTTTCCCCCCCCTTGTTTTGTTTCGTGTTTTTAACCAGCGGAAAGCCAAGTGCTTCACGCCCTTCGTAATAGGATTTTGCAATCTGTTTGGCCATGGTTCGCACCCGCCCAATAAAACGCGCACGTTCGGTCACGCTAATGGCATGACGCGCATCCAACATATTAAATGCATGAGAGGCTTTTAAGACTTGCTCATACGCTGGCAAAGGCAGTTTGTCTTCGACCAATTTGGTAAAGATTTGCTCACACTCATCAAAGGTTCGAAACAGAATATCGGTATCGGCTTTCTCAAAATGATAGGTGGACATTTCCACTTCGTTTTGATGAAACACATCGCCATAGGTGACTTTGCCTTCTGGCCCATCCACCCACGTTAAATCGTAAACACTGTCCACACCCTGCAAATACATGGCGATGCGTTCTAAACCGTAGGTGATTTCACCCGTAACCGGCTTGCACTCGATGCCGCCTACTTGCTGAAAATAGGTAAACTGGGTGACTTCCATGCCATTCATCCATACTTCCCAGCCTAAGCCCCAAGCACCTAATGTAGGAGATTCCCAGTTGTCTTCCACAAAACGAATGTCGTGTTCAAGTGGGTCAACGCCCATTTTTTTAAGCGACTCTAAATACAACTCTTGAATATTATCGGGCGACGGTTTTAGCATGACTTGAAACTGGTAGTAGTGCTGTAAACGGTTTGGATTTTCGCCATAACGACCATCCGTTGGACGACGACAAGGCTGAACGTAGGCCGCTCGCCAAGGCTCAGGGCCAATGGATTTTAGAAACGTAGCGGGGTGAAACGTACCCGCCCCCATTTCAATATCGTAAGGTTGCATAATCACGCACCCTTGCTCTGCCCAAAACGCTTGTAACGTTTGAATTAACCCTTGAAATGTCCGAATATCTGTTGCTGCTGTTGCCGACACCGTTAAAAACCTCTTTACGCTTAAAAACTGCTTAAAAAATAGCGGGAAATTATACCGTATTTTCGTTACACTTTTAAGGAAGCTAACGATTCAACGTAATTGAAAAATACCCGTAACCAAGCAAGGCCATTAAAAATGAATCATCCCGTCCCCAATCACACCATTGATGCCAAAGGGCTAAAATGCCCGATGCCAGTGATTAAATTACAACAACAAGTGCGTAAAAGCCAAGCAGGTGAATTAATCGCTATTGAGTGCACTGACCCAACCGCCGAACAGGACATTGCCAGTTGGGCAAAAGTAAATAAACATATTATTC
>WFNQ01000112.1 GCA_015488565.1 Thiomicrorhabdus sp. | reverse complement strand
GTTTAAGGTTTTTCCTGCTTCGCTTTGTAATAAATAAATTAGGGTATGGCTGTTTTGCTCTAGTAAATCCGCTAACTGCCATAAATATTCCGACTTAACGGAAACCGCTTGATCGCGCCATTGTGGGAACGCGGCTTGCGCGTTTTGCACGGCGAGGTCAATTTCAGCAGCGTGTGCGCGGCGGTAGGTTCCCACGGTTTTATCCAAGTTGGCGGGCGAACGTACTTCAATTAAGGGGGTCGGTTCCATTTCAAGCGTTTCGGCATCAGGAATCAAGCTGGTGGCATGATACGTTAGAGCCGACTCTGCTTTGACTTGATTGAGTAAGACATCCAATGTGTGCATGTCCGCCAAATTAAAACCGGCTGAATTGACCCGACTGTCACCGTAAATATCTTTGGGTAAAGGCAGTTTTGGGTGTTTATGAGCGAAGTGTTTGTGGGCTTTTTCAATCGGGTCTTGAGTAATTTCATCA
This sequence comes from Thiomicrorhabdus sp., assembly GCA_015488565.1. Classification (GTDB taxonomy): domain Bacteria; phylum Pseudomonadota; class Gammaproteobacteria; order Thiomicrospirales; family Thiomicrospiraceae; genus Thiomicrorhabdus. The sequence continues at coordinate 2,843 of WFNQ01000112.1, read as the reverse complement.
ATGTCTAAGGTTAAATCGGTCAGACGATTTACAAAAGAGGTGTTGGCGCCATTTTCAAGTAATCGTCGAACCAAATAGGGCAGTAAGTCTTCATGTGAACCGACCGGTGCATAGATACGACAAGGTCTGTTCAGCCCTTCTTTACTGATCGATTGAGCGTGCAATGCTTGTCCCATGCCATGCAACCGTTGGAATTCATACCCCCCCTCCTGTTCACCAGCCAGAACTTTAATCGAGGCGACCGTGTTGGCATTGTGCGTGGCAAACTGAGGGTAGAAGCGAGTGCGGTTGTTTAATAAAAAACGGGCACATGCCTGATACGATAAATCGGTATTCGCTTTACGACTGAATACCGGATAATGCTCTAAGCCTTGCTCTTGAGCACGTTTGATTTCGGTGTCCCAGTAAGCGCCTTTGACCAAGCGAATTGGGATGACTCTTTGGTGCTGGTCAAATTGACCAGCCAACCATTCCAATACTTTGAATGCGCGTTTTTGATAGGCCTGAACCACTAAGCCAAAACCTTGATAATCGGTTAACCGTGCATAAACGGCTTCAAATACGGTTAAAGAGATTTCCAGTCGATCCGCTTCTTCGGCATCAATGGTGAGTGCCACATTGAATTTTTTTGCATGCTTCGCAATGGTCAATACTCTAGGGACTAATTCATTGATAACACGCTCTATATTTGCCACCTCATACCTTGGGTGCAAGGCCGATAATTTGATGGATAGGCTGGAGGCATCATGAATGTGTTTTTTCTGGTTGGAATCTGCAATGCTCGTAATGGAAGACATATAGGCCTCAAAATAGCGATCCGCATCCTCTTGGGTTAAAGCGGTTTCGCCCAACATATCATATGAATAACGATACGCTTTAAAGTCCTCTTTAGCAGAACGTGCGATGGCTTCTTTGATGTCGCGTCCCATCACAAAATGCTTGCCCATCATTTGCATGGCATGATGAACCCCCTGACGAATGAAGGGTTCGCCCGTTTTATTAATCAACTTATCCAAAGCCCGTTTCATCGTGCCTTTGTTGTCATCGGAGTCAATGACCTTGCCCGTCAGCATCAACCCCCAAGTGGAGGCATTAACAAACAGTAAATCACTTTTTCCTAAATGAGATTTCCAATCCGCGACGAGAATTTTGTCTTTAATGAGTTTGTCTACCGTGGTTTTATCTGGAATGCGTAATAAAGCCTCCGCCAAACACATTAATAAAATACCCTCCTTGGATGACAAGTCATACTCTTTCATAAAAGCATCTACGCCATCCATATCATCTATTTTAGCGCGCACGTTTTCCACCAAATAAGCCGCTAATCGCTTGATCTCTCCACGCTTTTCAATACCTGGGTTCGCATAATCCAACAGTTGATTAACCCAAGTTTCTTCATCAATTAAATAGTATTCAGAAAAAGGCAAAGTGTTAGAGGTCATATTGATTTCCGATAAAGTTAAAAAATTTAATCGATTATAGTCCTTAATCCCAGCATAAAAATACATTTAATGGGGTATTAAGCTTGCTTAAGAGAGGGTGATTTGGAACCGATCATGACAGAGCGTGTCATGATTAAGTGTCATATTGACTGTTTATGTATCAAATCGGGTTCATTGAATAGGGGGGAGCTTATTAGGTCATTACAAATGACACAGCAGAAAGATACGTTACAACAAGTTTAATTTGGCTGTAAGGATTGAGCTTCTTCTTTTAATCTTTCAGCAATCCAAACTTTAATAATGGATTGTCGTGTGACCCCTATTTTTTTAGCTTCTAAATCAAGGGAATTGATAACCCATTCGGGAAAATCAACATTTATTTTTTTTGTTTGTGTCCCATTTTTTGTGAGTGTTGACATGTCTAAATATTGAGTAATATCTTCACCGCTATCAAATAAGGCATCTAACTCTTTAGCTTTCATCATAAATCCTCTGTTCATTTTTTCTTGCCCGTCTAACTGAAATAAGGCGAATAACATTATTTCTAAGCGTGTAAAAAGCGATCCAATGTTGATTGTTAAGTTTGGATATAAATGCGTATCTTATTTCAGTATCACTTTTAGCTTGAATATTGACAGCCTCACTGTCACTCCATAATAGTTGTGCTTCTTCAAAATCCAAGCCATGCTTCTTTTTATTGATCAGGCTTTTATTTGTATCATATTCAAATTTCATAAAAACCCGTGAAGTAAAGTATAAAAAACATACCATAATCATACCTTATTTGCTTGGAGTAATGCAAGTAAGCAGTGGCGTTGCTATTTTAAAGATGAAAGAATAATGTTAAAAATTCCCCCCCCTCATACCACTGTCTCTTTATCGTTAAATCATCGTTAAAAATAACCCTTTGGCAGGGGGGGGAGAAAAATTTTGAATGTAAAAATGAGCCCTCTTTTGCAATCTGGTATAATCGCGCGCTCGGTAGACTTAGGAGTTAGATAGGGGTCTGCTGAATGGGTGTCATGGTTGTTTTGTTGTATCGATTTTTCAAAAGGATAGGTGTTTTATGATTCATCAATTTTCTAAAGAGTGGGCTGGGTTTACTGGCGGTCAGTGGCAGCATGAAGTTGATGTACGTGACTTTATTCAGACGAACTACACGCCCTATGAGGGAGATGAGTCTTTTTTAGTTACTAAAGGCACCCAAGCAACGGATACACTTTGGAACGATGTTCTAAAAGGCATTAAGATTGAGAACGCAACCCATGCGCCGGTTGATTTCGATACCTCAACCATCTCGACCATTACCTCGCATGAAGCCGGTTATATTGATAAGTCGTTAGAAAAAATTGTCGGTTTACAGACCGAAGCACCGCTTAAGCGTGCCATCATGCCGAATGG
>WFNQ01000111.1 GCA_015488565.1 Thiomicrorhabdus sp. | reverse complement strand
TTATTCATAAACGCATCAATGCGATCCAACGCTTGTTCTAAGTTTTCCATGCTGGTAGCAAATGAGATGCGAAAGTGTTTATCCGCGCCAAAGGCCGACCCCGGAACGACTGCTACGAGGGTTTCTTCCAAGAGTGCGGTGGTTAGCTCGGTATCTGTTTTGTAGCCTTTTAGGGGCATTGCCTCTGCGGCATTAATAAATGCATAAAACGCGCCATCGGCTTCGATGCATTTTAACCCTGATATTTGATTGGCACGTTCCACAACGAATTGGTGGCGCTTTTTAAACTCAACCAGCATGGTTTGAATGCACGCTTGAGAGCCGTTTAGTGCGGCAACCGACGCAGCTTGAGAAATGGAGCATGGGTTGGAGGTGCTTTGAGATTGCACTTTACGCATGCCCGTAATAATCTCCGCAGGGCCGGCCGCATACCCAATGCGCCAGCCTGTCATGGCGTAAGCTTTGGAAACGCCATTGAGCACAACGGTTTGCTCTGTTAGCTCAGGACACACTTCTAAAATATTGGTAAACGGGGTGTTGCCAATCATAATATGCTCATACATATCGTCTGAGGCGATGATGATATTTGGGTATTGCGATAATACCTCCCCAAGGGCTTTGAGCTCTTCTGCGGTGTAAACCGCGCCTGTTGGGTTGGATGGGCTGTTGAGAACAAATAACCTTGTTTTTGACGTAATCGCCGCTTTGAGTTGTTGTGGTGTCAGTTTAAAACCTTGTTGAATATTGGCTTCAACAATGACAGGCTCGCCACCAGCTAATAACGCCATATCAGGGTAAGAGACCCAATAAGGGGCAGGGATAATTACTTCATCGCCATCATTCAGCAGTGCTTGACACAGGTTGTAAAAGCTTTGTTTGCCACCTGAAGAGACCAATATTTGGTTCATCTCGTAAGAGAGACCATTATCACGTTTAAACTTGGCTTGAATGGCCTCTTTTAATTCCGGCGTGCCATCTACTGCCGTGTAACGGGTTTCTCCGTTTTCAATGGCGGCAATGCCTGCGGCTTTTATGTGCTCAGGTGTACCAAAATCGGGTTCTCCTGCACCTAAGCTAATGACATCTTTACCAGCGCGTTTGAGTTCTGCGGCTTTAGCCGTAATGACCAATGTTGGGGAAGGTTTAACTCGATTAACACGATCTGATAAGTTAGTCATTGATTGAATTTCTCCATGAATTGAAAGAGCTTGTATAATACGCTTTTCGATTTCAGTATGTAGTTGATAACCAGCTTATTCTACTGATTTTAGAGCTTTGTTTAAAGGAATAATTGTGTCAAAAGCGTTTCAACTGGTTTCTCAGTACTCTCCCAATGGAGATCAGCCGTCTGCGATTGCAAAATTAGTAGAAGGTTTACAGGATGGAGAAGCTTATCAAACGTTATTAGGCGTTACTGGATCGGGTAAAACCTTTACCATTGCCAATGTGATTAATGAGGTACAAAGACCGTGCATTATTTTGGCGCACAACAAAACCTTAGCGGCGCAATTGTATGGCGAAATGAAGGGGTTTTTCCCCAATAATGCCGTGGAATATTTTGTCTCTTATTACGACTACTATCAGCCAGAAGCTTATGTGCCCGCTTCGGATACCTATATTTCAAAAGACTCTTCGGTGAATGAACAAATTGAACAGTTGCGTCTTTCTGCAACCAAAGCACTATTGGAGCGGCAAGATGTCATTTTAATCGCCACCGTGTCCGCCATTTACGGATTGGGTGATCCTGAAATGTATTTGAAAATGATTTTGCAAGTACGGTTGGGCGACACCATTGCACAACGTGATATTTTGGCACGACTCACCTCCATGCAATATACCCGAAATGATGTGGAGCTGTGGCGAGGAAACTTTCGTGTTCGGGGCGACGTGATTGATATTTTTCCAGCAGAAGCGGAAGAGTATGCGTTACGGATTGAGTTGTTTGATGACGAAGTGGAAAGCATCGCTTGGTTTGATCCCTTAACGGGTGAAGTGCTTAA
>WFNQ01000110.1 GCA_015488565.1 Thiomicrorhabdus sp. | reverse complement strand
TTGCAAGGGGTCTCTTTTGCTCTCGTGGCATGGGCATTAGGGCTGCCGGGGTTGTTTATTGGAATGGCGATTGCGGTGACGTCGTTTATTCCTATTGTGGGGGCGGCGTTGGTGTGGATTCCGGTCGCTCTGTATGCCGTGGCACAAGGCGAAATTGTGGCTGCGTTGGTATTGGTGTTTTGGGGCGTGGTGATTACTGGCTTTGTGATTGATAACATTGTACGTCCCATTATGATTACTAAATTAACGAAAACCCTAGGCCAAGCGGGCGAGGGATTGATGGTGGCGAATCATACGCTATTAACGGTGTTATCCACCTTTGCAGGCTTGATTCACTTTGGGGTGATTGGTCTGTTTTTTGGTCCTGTGATTGCGGCGATGGCGATTACGATTTTTGATGTGTATGAGCATAAAAACTCCAATGTGTTGGATAGAAGTTAGTGATAATTTAGTGGCGTTTTTGGTGTTATGATAGATACTTTTAGTACTTGAAGGAGAGATTGAATGAAAGCGATTAATAAGAGGGGAGGTGTCTCGATTGTTTTAATCAGTACACTGTATTCCATGTCCGTTTTTTCATCGGAACCTTCGGTACAAGATCCGTACATTGAAGGCTTTAAGGCTTATGCGGAAGAGGTGAAAAGTTACAGTAATGACTTAAACCACTCGTTATTAAGCTATGTCGACGAGGTGAAAAAAGCAGAAAAACAGGTGGGGTATATTGGTAAAGCACTACCTATTCCAAAAGCCACTAAAGTCACCGATGGGGTGTATACCGTGGTGGGCAGTATGATTTGGCATAACCCCAGTAATTTTGGTCTCAATAATAACCTGTCGTTTATTATTTTTGAAGACGGTGTTTTTGTCTTTAATGCCGGAGCGAATGCGGCATTGGCATACAGCTTACATCAACAAATTAAAGCGATTACCGATAAACCTGTAAAGTGGGTGGCGGTTGAAAATAATCAAGGTCATGCGTATTTAGGTGCCAGCTACTGGGTGGATGTGGGGGTAAAAAATCTCTACTCAAGCCAAGCGGCGAATGATCAGTTTGATGCGGGATTTGAACGCACAAAACAGGAGTGGTCTGAGCGCGTGGGTAAAAACATTACCTTATCGGCGCGTAATGTAAGTGATCAATTTACAACCTTTGAAGATAAAATGGTGATTGAGGTAGGGGGGGGAGAAAAAGTCTATTTGTACGATTTTGGACCAGGCCATACCCCCGCCTCCACAACGCTCTATATTCCCTCGCGTAAGGTGTTTTTTACTGGAGACTTAGGGTTTAATGAAAGAATGCCCGTCTTTTTTAAATACACCGATTCAAAAGGATGGATTGAGTCTTATGAAGCAATGATGGCCAAAATTCCAGAAGACACTATTATCGTACCTGGTCATGGGACGCCAACAGATATGGCGACATTAAAGCGACAAACGTATGATTACTTGGTGTATCTGCACACCCAAATTGAAAAAATAGTGGAAGAGGGGGGGGGCTTGGAAGAGGCATTGACATTAGATCAATCGATGTATCAAGAGCGTCCCGTGTTTGAGCAAGCGGCTCAAAATAATGTGAAACATGTTTATAACGAAATAAGCGGTGGTGACTTTTGATTTAAGCGCTAGGAGTCTCTCGTGACGATCACCTAAGTCCGACAGACTCCTAGATGGGGGGTATGGATGTAAATAAAAACCCCCTTTAACTCAAGTGAGTGACAGGGGGCTGACTGAACAGTTCTATTTATTTAACTAATTCGACATCAACACGGCGGTTATGAGCGCGACCTTCGCGTGTATTATTATCGGCCGTTGGATTAGATTCACCTTCACCAGATGCTATCATTCGGTTGGCAGAGATCCCTTTATTAACAAGGTATGCTTTGACCGCATCGGCACGTTTTTCAGACAGTAACTGGTTATAGCTGGCTTCTCCACGAGAATCTGTATGCCCAGTAATTTTTACTTTACTATTTGGTTGAGCTTTCATGAATTTTGCATAGGTATCAAGCTCTTCATGTGCTGAATGCTTAAGGGTTGCTGAGTTTGTATCAAAGAACCCACGAAACGTAGCAACAGTAGGGATTGG
>WFNQ01000109.1 GCA_015488565.1 Thiomicrorhabdus sp. | reverse complement strand
TGGTGACTAAAATTCAAACCTCCGATGCTCTGGAAGCGGAAGAAAAAAAGGCTGTGGAGTGATGATTGATTTTAAACACGCCTTGGTTGAGCATCAAAAAGCCATTCAATCGGTATTAGCGCAGTCAGAAAAAATTGAGCGCATTGTGCATGAAATAACCGCCTCTATTGCAGGGGGGGGGAAAATTATTTGGCTTGGTAATGGCGGAAGTGCCGCCGATGCACAGCACATGGCGGCTGAATTAATGGTGCGTTATGTTAAAAATCGTCAACCCATTGCCTCTCTTGCGTTAACCACCGATACCTCCATTTTAACTGCACACAGTAATGATTACAGTTTTGATACGGTGTTCTCTCGTCAAATAGAGGGGCTGGCACAACCACAAGATGTGGTGATTGGCTTATCCACCTCGGGTGAAAGTATTAACGTGATTAAAGCCCTTGAAGCAGCAAATCAAAAAGGCTGTTTTACCGTAGCCATGACAGGGGGAGGGCAAGGTGAATTGAGCTTGCTCAAGAGAGGGTGCTCTGGAGCAGAAAATTCATTAAATCAACTTTCCAATATTTATTTGAGTGTCGCATCGAATGAAACCGCCCGAGTACAAGAGGCACACAGCTTTGCAAGCCATTTGATTTGTGAAGGGTTGGATTCTGTTTTTGAGTGATTTTATGGGACATGCTTGTATTTAAAGCGATTTTTAATAGAAGTGGCGTTATAATCCCGTGCTTAAGGCAAGGGTTTATTTTCATATAAATAATTTTATTTAATAAGTTAATTTACGACTGGTGATATTTGGTATGTGCGGAATTGTTGGCGGAGTAGCGGAAAGAAATATTGTTCCTATTTTATTGGAGGGTTTACGTCGTCTTGAATATCGAGGTTACGACTCTTCTGGCATTGCGGTGTTGAGTTGCTTGAGCCGTCAATCAGATCTCGCCGTGTGTCAAATACAACGTCAGCGTGCGTTAGGAAAAATTAAAAATTTAGAGAAAAAAATGGCCTCTCAATCAGAGGGCATTGCAGGAAAAATAGGCATTGCGCATACACGTTGGGCCACGCATGGTGTCCCGTCTGAAAATAATGCACATCCGCATATTTGTAATGAAAAAGTGGCGGTGGTTCATAATGGAATTATTGAAAATTACCAATCACTAAAAGCAGAACAAACAGCGCAAGGTTATCGCTTTACCTCTGAAACCGATACCGAAGTGGTGGCACACGCGATTCATTTTGAACTGCAAAAAACAGCAGGTGATTTACATAAGGCGGTTACCCAAGCGGTACAAACGTTTGAAGGCGCGTATGCTCTAGGGGTTATTTCGTTAGATAATCCAGATTTATTGATCGTCGCTCGAAAGGGCAGTCCGCTGGTGATAGGGGTAGGGATTGGTGAGTATTTTATTGCCTCAGATGTCTCCGCATTGCTGCCTGTTACACAAAGTTTTATTTTTCTAGAAGAGGGCGATATCGCCAAAATACAGAAAGAGTCACTGGAAATTTTTAATGCAAGTGGTGAGTTGGTTGAGCGAGAAATAAAACAATCGACACTGTCGGCCAATGCGGTTGAACTGGGTGAATATCGCCACTTTATGCATAAAGAGATTTTTGAGCAGCCTCAAGCCGTGATGGATACTCTGGAAGGGCGCGTGACCAAAGAGCAGGTGCTTATTTCTGCATTTGGATATCAAGCAGAAGCCATTTTTAAAGGTGTTAAGCAAGTACAAATTATTGCCTGTGGTACCAGTTATCACGCTGGTTTAGTGGCTAAATATTGGCTTGAAGATATTGTTGGCTTGTCTTGCCAGGTTGAGGTGGCCAGTGAATACCGCTACCGGAATCCAGTTTTACAGAAAAATACATTATTTACCACCCTCAGTCAATCGGGTGAAACCGCCGATACACTGGCTGCATTGCAACAAGTCAAAAATTTAAGGGGGGGGGAAGAAATTAGTACACTCTCCATTTGCAATGTTCCTGAATCCAGCTTGATTAGAGAGTCCGATTTAGCCTTTTTAACCCATGCGGGGCCAGAAATTGGCGTGGCATCAACCAAAGCGTTTACCACGCAACTGGTTGCCTTAGCGTTATTAATGGTGGCAATTGGTAAGTCACAAAAAGTGATGTCTTCAGAGCAAGAGCAGAGTATTGTGGCAGGGCTACAACAACTGCCTAGTTTAATTCGCAATGCGTTAAGGCATGAAGGATTAATTAAAGAGATTGCACAAATCTTTGCCGATAAAGAGAGCGCCCTATTTCTCGGGCGTGGCACTATGTATCCCATTGCAATGGAGGGCGCACTCAAGCTTAAAGAGATTAGTTATATTCATGCCGAAGCCTATCCCGCAGGCGAGCTTAAACACGGCCCTTTGGCCTTAATTGATGAACATATTCCAGTGGTCGCCATCGCCCCAATGGATGACATGATTGAAAAACTTAAATCCAATCTCCAAGAAGT